>QNBY01000074.1 GCA_003644275.1 Planctomycetota bacterium | reverse complement strand
CTGCCCAAGCGCGTCCTGTTCCACCACACGGGCATACCGATACGGCCGGAGTTGGCGGAGAAGTTGGCCTCCCGGCGGCCGCCCCCCCTCGGCGGGCCGGAGCGGCTGCTCGTCCTGGGGGGGTCGCAGGGGGCGAGGGCGCTCAACAAGGCGGTGGTGGGTGCGCTGCCCTCGCTGGAGTTGGAGTTTCCCGGCCTGTCCGTGGTCCACATAACGGGGCGGCCGGATTACGAGGCGCTGGCCGCCTTCTACCGCTCGCGGCCGAACGCCGAGGTTCATCCCTTCCTGGAGGACATGACGCCCGCCTACCTGGGTTCGACGGCGGCCCTCACGAGGGCTGGAGCGGTGAGCCTCGCCGAGCTCTCGCTTGCCGGCATCCCCTCCGTGGTGGTGCCGCTGCCCCACTCGGCCGACGACCACCAGACCGCGAACGCCCGTTTCTACGCCGAGCGGGGGGCCGCGGTGCTGCTGCCGCAGTCGAAGCTGACGCCGAGCTCGCTCGTTCGGGAGATGGTGGAGCTGCTGCACGACCGGGAGAAGCGCATCGCCGTATCTACCGCCTTTCGTTCGCTGGCCCGCCCCGACGCCGCCCGCGCCGTCGCGGACCTGCTGCTGGACTCCATAGCGGAGAGGAGGGCCGCCTGATGATATACGATCCCAGGCTCCTCACCGAGGAACTCGTCATATCCGGCCGCCGGCTTCACTTCATAGGGATAGGCGGCGTCTCCATGAGCTCGATAGCCGTGATGGCGCGCGAGGAAGGGGCGGACGTGGACGGCTGCGACCTGTGCGAGAACGAGGGCACCGCCGCCTGCCGGGAGAAGGGCATACCCGTGCTCATCGGGCACGATCCCTCCCACGTCCGCGGCTGCGACATGGTGGTGTTCTCGTCGGCCGTTCCGCCGCACAACCTCGAATTGACCACGGCCCGCGAGAACGGAGTCCTCATAGTGCCGCGGGCGGTGATGCTCTCCCGCCTGCTGCGCGACCGCGAGAGCATAGGAATAGCGGGCTCGCACGGGAAGACGACCACCACCTACATAGTCTCCGAGCTCTTCCGCGACCAGGGGTTGGACCCGTCCGTCATGCTCGGCGGCCGGGCGGCGGAGTGGCGCTCCAGCTTCCACCTCGGCCGCGGCAGGCATTTCATATCGGAAGTGGACGAGAGCGACGGCTCGCTTCTCTGCCTGCGCCAGAAGCACTCGCTCATAACGAACATAGACTTCGACCACGTGGATTACTACCGCGACATCGAGCACCTCAAGAGCGTGTTCCGGCGCTACGCCGAGAACACCGACGGCGGCGTGGTGGTCGCCTGCGGCGACGACGCCGGGCTGCGCGACGCCCTGAAGGGCCTCGACGGCCGCGTGGCCTGGTACGGGCTGGGGGAGGAATGCGAGTTCCGCGCGGTGGAGGTGAAGCGCGAAGGGCTCGCCCGCCGCTTCGTCCTGGCGAGGAACGACGAACCGCTGGGCGAGTTCGCCTGCCCGCTGCTCGGCGACCACAACCTGTCCAACGCGGTGGGGGCGCTCGCGCTCGGCGCGCTGCTCGGCCTCGACGCGGGGCGGATGGCCTCCACCCTGGCGCGGCTGAAGGGCGTGGTGCGCAGGCAGGACACGCTGGGAGAGCGCGGGGGCGTCACGGTGCTCGACGACTACGCCCACCACCCCACGGAGATACGGGCCACCATCTCCGCGCTCCGCCACCTGCGGCACAACAGGCTCGTGGTGGTCTTCCAGCCGCACCGCTACACCCGCACGGCGGCCCTCTACCGGGATCTGGCCTCGGCGCTGACGGGCGCGGACTACGTGGTGCTCACGGACATATACCCGGCGAACGAACAGCCCGTCACCGGCGTTTCCTCCGCCCTGATAGCGGCGGAGTTCAACAAGCTCGGCTTCGGCTCCTACCAGTACATACCGCGCATGGAGTTGATACTGCGCCACCTCGCCACAGCGTGCAGGCCGGGCGACCTGGTGGTGACGATGGGAGCGGGCGACATAAGGAAACTTGGAGAGATGTACGTTGACGGCGACTGACGTGGGTTCGCTCAGGAAGCGGGTGCCGCTCGGCCCGCTCACCTCGTACCGCTGCGGCGGGGAGGCGGAGTACTTCGCCCGTCCCGAAGACGCGGCGGAGCTCGCGGAGCTGCTGCGTTTCGCGGCGGAGCGCTCGCTTCCGCTGAGGGTGCTCGGGCGCGGCACCAACGTGCTCGTCTCGGACGCCGGGGTGGAGGGCCTGGTGCTGTCGCTGGGGGAGGGCTTCCGGCGCATCGAGCGCGACGGGCGCCTCGTGAGGGCCGGTGCGGCCGTCTCCATGGGCATGCTGGTGCGCTTCGCCGTGACGAACGGCCTGGGTGGGCTCGCGCCGCTCGCGGGGATACCCGGCACGCTGGGCGGGGCGCTCGTCGGAAACGCCGGTTCCGGCGGCGCGGAGATAGGGGCGCTGGTGGAGAGCGTCACCGTGGTCACGCCGGAGGGGGCGGTACGGGAACTGTCCGCGGCCGAATGCGGGTTCGGCTACCGGCGTTCCTCGTTGAGCGGGGTGGTGGTGTCCGCCCTGCTGCGGCTCCGGCCTTCCGATGCGGAGACGGAGGCCGCCTCGGCCCGTGCGGCTGTGCTCGACCGCCGCCGCTTCCCGCGGGGCAGGACGGCGGGCTCGGTGTTCAAGAACCCGCCCGGCTGTTCCGCCGCCGCGCTGCTGGACGCCGCGGGGCTGAAGGGAGCGTCGGTGGGCGGAGCGGTGGTGTCCGGCCGCCATGCGAATTTCATAATATGCCGGTCCGAGAGCGCCGACGACGTGGCCCGCCTCATGGCCGCCTGCCGGAGGGCGGTCTTCGAGCGCTTCGGCGTCCTGCTGGAACCGGAGATAAGGCTCTGGGGCTTCCCCCCGGACATACTGGAGGTGAAGACATGACTCCCCGGCTTCCCCGCTATCGTGTCGCGGTGCTGTGCGGCGGCCTGTCGCCCGAACGGAGCATTTCGCTAGAGAGCGGCCGGAACGTGGCCGCCGCGCTCCTGGACCGGGGCGTGAACGTGGAGATCGTGGACGTTACCACCTCGTTCCTCGACGCGCCCCCGCCGCTGGACTGCGACGTGGCCTTCATCGCCCTGCACGGCGGGGAAGGGGAGGACGGCACCGTGCAGGCCGTCCTCGAGCGCATGGGGATACCCTACACGGGCTCGCCGCCCGAGGCCTCCCGCATCGGACTGGACAAGGCGGCCTCCCGCCGCCGCTTCGAGCGGGCCGGTTTGTTCGTCGCGCCCGCCGTCCTCGTGGAGGATACGCCCGCCTCCCCGCCTCCCGATTGTCCCCTGCCGGCGGTGGTGAAGCCCGTAACCGGCGGCTCGACGATAGGCGTGTCGGTGGTCAGGGATCCCGCCGCCCTTCTGGACGCGATATGGAAGGCGCTCAGGACGGACAGGGCCGCGCTGGTGGAGCGCTTCATCGAGGGGCGCGAGTTCACGGTGGCGGTCTTCGAGGAGATGGTCTTCCCGCCCCTGCTCATCGAACCCGCCGCGGAGATATTCGACTTCGACTGCAAATACTCCGACGGCGGAGCGCGCTTCAGCTTCGACCACGGCCTGCCCCCGGAGAGGCTCGCGGCCCTTGAGAAGGCGGCGAAAGACGCTTACAATGCGATCGGCTGCCGCGGGCTCGCGCGGGTGGACTTCATCCTGCCGCCGGAAGGCCCCCCGTGCGTGCTGGAGATAAACACGGTGCCGGGGATGACCTCTCACAGTCTGGCCCCGCTCGCCGCCGCGCGGGCCGGAATACCGTTCGACGAACTCTGCATGATGGCCGTGAGGGCCGCTCTGGAAAGGAAGGCGCCTCTGCGCAACGTCTCATGAAGAACGCCCTTCTATCGCTCATATCTGCGGCAATCGCGTTCTGCGCCCTCACCTTCCTCCCGAGAGCGGCGGCGTTCCTCTCCGACCGCTTCGCCTCCGGCGTCGCGGAGGAACCGGCGCTTCCGCGCGAGGGGTTCCTGCTGTGCCGGACCGATCCCGTCACGGCGGACCTGCTGGAGAGCTGGCGCTCCCAGGCGGCGGGCGATTACGAGACGTCGGCGGACGCGCTGTTGTCCATAGGCATCTACGAGCTCTACACGCGCAAGGACTACCCGGCCGCCGTGGAGGCGTTCCAGCGGCTGTTGCGTTCCTATCCGTCCTCGAACCTGGCCCCGGCGGCGCTGTTCGAATGCGGCATAGCCCAGCTCTCCGCGGGGGACGGCGAGGGGGCGCTGCGGTCGTTCCAGTTGTTCTGCTCCCGCTATCCGCGTTCCTGGAGGATACCGGCGGCGCTCATGTACATAGCGCTCCACTACCGCGACAACGGCGATCCCGAACGCGCCTGCTCCATACTGGAGAGGGTGGCCCGCGAGTATCCGGCCTCCCCGCAGGCGCGCAGGGCCGCCGAGCTGGCGCGCCGCCTCTACGAGAGGGAAGGGCGCTACGAGGACGCCGACCGCATATCGCTGCTCTCCGCCTCCTGTTCCAGAGGGGCGGCCGCCGCCGAGGCCCTCGCCCGCTGGGTGCGCTGCTGCGCCCGCTACAAGGGAAGCGACGGGGCGCTCGACGAGCTGGAGCCCTTCCTTCCCTCCCTCAAGACGGCCCGTTCGCGCAGGATAGTGCTCGAAGCGGCCTACGAGACGGCGGCTTCCTCCGGCGACGAGGAACTCGAGCTCCGCTGGCTCGCCGCGTTGCTCGAATCCGGCGTGTCCGGCCCTCGAGCGCCCGCGCTGATGTGGAGGCGCTACGAGCTGGAGACGCTCCTGGGCTTCACCGACCGCGCTTCCTCCACCCTGGCCGCCCTCGCGCGGGCCTGGCCCGACACCCCTGAGGGCCGCCGGGCGGAGGAGGAGCTGGACAAGGTGCTTGCGGCGGGAGTGGCGAAATGAGGCGGCGGAGGGCGAGGAACACCGCGCGCGCTTTCGTGCTGGCCGGGCTGTTGCTGGGCTCGGGGGCCGCGCTCGCGTGGAGCTGGTACGCCGCGCGCTTCTCCCCCGTGGAGGTCGTCAGGCCCATCGCGGAGAAGTACGCCGACCGCTTCGGGCTGGAGCCCGCCCTCGTGGTGGCGGTCATCAGGGCGGAGAGCGGAGGGGACGCCTCGGCCGTCTCCCCGGCGGGAGCGGTGGGGCTGATGCAGCTCATGCCCGACACCGCCCGCGCGGTGGCCGTCCGGCTCAAGGAACCGCCGCCCGCGCCCTCCATGCTGCTCGATCCCGACACCAACATACGCTACGGCTGTTGCTATCTCGCGAGGCTGGCGGAGCAATTCGGCGCGGTGCCCGAGGTGCTGTTCGCGGCCTACAACGCCGGTCCCACCCGCGTTTACCGGTGGCTCGCGGCCAACCAGGACCGCGACGCCGTCTCCGTGGTCACGTCCTGTCCCTATCCCGAGACGCGGCTCTTCATAAGGCGCGCCATGCGCTTCCTGGAGGAGGAGAGGGAGAGATACCGGAGGCTCAAGGATGGCTGATCGCAACAGGAAGAAGAGGGCGAACGACGCCCCCCGCAAGGCCCCCGGTTTCGCCGCCCGGGCGGGCCGTTTCCTCGTCTCGTCCCGCTTCCTCCGGCCCGCCGCGTTCGTCCTGTTCGTGGCGGCCGTGCTCGCGGTCGCCTCGTCCTTCGCGGGCGGGATGGACTACTACCGCATATCCGATCCCGACACCTGCGTGCTCTTCAGCGTCAACAACAGCCCCAACTTCACGGTTCGCTCCGCCGCCGGGCACCGTCCCCCCTTCCTGCCCGAGCGCGACTTCTACGACATACTGGAGGCCCGCAAGGCGCTGGCGGACATGAAGATGTGGGACGACCGCATCTTCGGCGCCGTGCGCGCGGCGCTGCTCTCGAATCCCTGGGTGGAGTCCGTGCCGGTGGTGGCCCGCCGCTTCCCCCACTTCGTACAGGTGACCGTGAGGATTCGGATTCCCTACGCCCGCGTCCGCTGGTCGCGCAGGGACTACTACGTGGACCGCTACGGGGTGTTGCTGCCGCTCACCGAGCGGACCGCGCCCTCGTGGCACCTTGTCACCGTCTCCGGGATAAGCGACCCTCCTCCCGCCAATCCG
>QNBY01000073.1 GCA_003644275.1 Planctomycetota bacterium | reverse complement strand
TGTACGACATCCCGGGTGCTCCAGCTTGAGTCTCTAAATTCTACACCGAACGGAGGCGTATTTCAAGCCCTTTTTTCCGCCTCCGAACCCCTCTCCCTCAGTAGCAGCGCCGCTCCAGCACCCTTATCTTGCGGGGAGAGCGTATCACCACCGCCTCCACCGTCCGGCTCAGGCGGTCCCCCTTCGCCCGCGACACCACCCGGAAGGTGTTGGACGAGAAGCCGATGATGGAACCCACCTCGTCCAGGTTGGTCATCCCGAGGGGCGGAAGTTCCTCGAGGCTCTTTATGGCGTTGCGCTCGCGGTAGTCCTCGAAGGCCCCCAACTCGCTCTCGTTCTTGCCGAACAGCGCCATCACCACCTTCGGCGGGGCGGTGTTTATGTTCACCTTGCCGCTCCCGTGCACGGTGAGCAGGTCCGCCAGGCCGGGCTCCCTGTCCTCCCCCTCGCCGCGCCCGAAGAAGGCCTCCGGCGTTATGTACTCTATCTCCATGAGCTCGGTGAGATTGGTGAGCGGGGCGTTCTTCGCCCCGTCCTCGAACTCGCCGTCGCTGTCGGGATCCATGTAGTCCACGAGCCTGTGGACCGCCTCTATGTTTATGTCCAGGTCGAGGAACAGGCGTTCGAGCGTGTTCTTCATGGGTATGTTCACGTTGCCGCCCTGCACGAGCGCATTCACGTTGAGCTTGCCGCACTCGTCATAGACCTTCGCCTCGACCTTGAAGGGAGGCTCGAACGGCGGGCGTATCTCGTTCCAGGAATCGTGGAGGGAGTCCGTGTCGTTCCGCTGGCGGTCCACCCGCAGCACGTTCTTCGCGTACTCCAGACCGCCCTCCGCGAGGTAGCGCAGCTGGGCGCTTTCCGTCATGTTTATGGCGGTCATGCGGTTCACCGTCATGGAGAACGAGAACTGCATGACTATGAGCGACATGATTATGAGCACCATCAGCACTACGATGAGGATCGCTCCCCTCTCGCGTGCTTCCGGGCGCCCGTCGCGCGGTGTCATTTCCGGCCTCGATTCAGTCCAGGCGCACTATGTAGAGGTGCGGGTCAAGCGTGGAGACGGAGACGGAGGCCCCCTTGCTGCGGAGAGAGGCCACGAATTCCTCCACCGTCTGCTTCTTCAGCCGCACCTCGTATTTCACGTACTTCTCTCCGCGGTCCATCTCGAAGAGCTTCGCCCCGGAGAAGAGCTTCGCCGTGAGCCTGTCCGCCACCTTGCGGGGCAGTTTGCCGGACAGCACGCGGAACCAGGCCACGTACTTCAGTTCCTCCTCGGTGTAGCGCACGAGCTTCCTGTAGCGTCCGGCCAGCTTCATCCGCTTCGCGCAGGTGGGGCAGGGCACGCCGCCCTTGCCCTTGCAGGTGGGGCAGGTTATCTTCTTCCGCTTGCCGTTGACGATGCGCTCTATCTTCCCCGCGCCCTTGCAGGTGGGACAGAGCCGCATGAAAGGTTTGTAATGCACCACCTTGTTGCACTGGCGCTTCATCTCGCGCTCGAGCAGGTCGGGGAGGGGCTTCTTGAGCGCTTTCTCGATGACGGAGTAGGCCTTCTTGAAGTCCGGCAGGTCGCGCGTGAGCTTCATCATCTTCACGGTGCGGTCGAGGAAGGAATCGAAGTCCCCCGCCTTGTAGAACTCCACCGCCTCCTCGGCCAACTTCACGGCGCGCTCCAGGGTGGACGGCTCGGGCGTCCCGCTCGGCGCCGGGCTCTCCTCCGCCTCCTCGTCCTCGTACTTTATCTTGCGTATCTTGCTCCTCGCTATCTTGGTGGAGAGCCTGCCGCCCGACTTGCTGCGCACCTCCACCTCGACGTAGTCCTCGGTCTCCTTGATGATCTTGCCCTTTATGACGGAGCCGTCCTTCATGTAGATGATGTCGCAGAAGGCGGACGTACCGGCGAGCAGGATCGCCAGGGCGATTATGGGAACGAGTAGGTATCGGGCTTTCATTTCATTCCACCTTTACTATCTTCAGTCTCAACCTTCCGGCCGGCACCTCCACCTCCACCACGTCGCCTTCCCTGCGGGAGAGCAGGGCGGCGCCCATGGGGGATGTGGTGAGGATGCGGTTCTGCGTGTAGTCCTCCTCGCCCGCTCCGACGAGCTCGAACACCTCCTCGAACTCCTCGTCCAGGTCGAAGACCGTCACCCTGCTGCCGAGCTGCACCACGCCGTCCCTGTCGGGCCTGACGATCTGGGCGCGGGCGAGCTTGTCCTCTATCTCGCGTATCTTGGCCTCGTTCATGGAGAGGTCCTCCCGCGCAGCGTGGTACTCAGCGTTCTCGCGCAGGTCTCCCTTCTCGCGGGCCTCCTCTATGGCCCTGGCTATCTCGAGCCTGCGGGCCTTGAGCTCCTCGAGCTTCTTCTGCAGTCTGGCGTAACCCTCCGGGGTCATGGGCACGCTCATGCTCATTTTCAACCCTCTTTCGTTCGTCCGTCAGCCGTCGTCCCTCTTCGAGAGGAACTCGCGCACGTGTTTTTCCTCGATGACGCCCTCGACGCCCAGCGCGGCCCTCACCTCGTCGAGCGACACGCCCGCCGACCTCGCGAGCCTCCTCGCGCGCGGAGTGGCCCCTTTCTTGGCGATGGAGCGCCTTCCGCCCGCGGCGTGGAGGGAGGCGTCGCCCAGCGCGGCGGTGAGGTGGGCGCGGACGATCTCGTCGTTCTCCCGCTCTATCGCCGCCCGGTCCCATTCCTCGCCTTCCTCGACCAGCACGCCGAGCACGTAGTTGACCGGCACGGTGGCCCGCTCCACGGCGAAGACGGCGGCGAGCACGCCGCCGCGCTCGCATTCCAGCTCGAACTGGGCCTTCTCGGTGATTATCTCCACCACGGGAGCCCCCGCCTCGACCCGCTCGCCCTCCCGGACGAGCCAAGGGCCGACGGTGCCCTCCGTCATGTTCTCGGAAGCGCGGGGCATCCTGAGCAGTTCCATTCGTCCTCCGACACGCTATTCTACCCGTCTGGCCGGACGCCGCAACGGGGCGGAAAAACTTGCGTCGCCCACCCAAATACAATTATAATCACAAGCCGCCGGCAAGGGGAAGACAAGGGCAGATGACGGACAAGCTGAACAAGGTTTCAGAACTCCTCTACGCCTCCTTTGACAGGGCTCTGCACCCTGAGTTCCTGGGAGCGGCCAACTCCTGCCTCGTGGAGGGAGAGAGGGTGAGCACCTCGCTCTACCTCGGAAGGGCGGGGCACCTCGTCGTCTTCCGCTCCGCCGACGCCGCCTTGACCGAGATGCTCGTTCCCCGCGACCGGGCGCTCCCCCGCTCCGGCCTCATAAAGTCCTGCTCTTTCGGTGACCTGATGCATTTTTCCTTCAAGCACAACGGCCCGCTCTTCTACCGTGTCTCGGTCACCATCGAGCGGCTGGATCCCGCCTCGTTCGGGCGCAGGGCCGAAGAACTCGTGCTGGCGGCCAGGAACATAAGGGCGAGCTTCTGCAGAAACCCCGCGGACGAGCTTTCCTTCTCCGTCGCCTCACTCGACGAGGGGAAGGACCACGTCACGGTGTCGGTGATACACTTCTGCAAGGGAGATAACTCCATCGTCCGCTCGGTGTCCACGGCGAGGGCGGCGGAATGAGCGGCTCCGGCGGTGCGGACAACCGGCCCGACATGGGGCTCGTCACCTCCACCCATCAGTCCCGGCCCCGCATCTGCCCGGTGGAGTTCTCCTTCGTTACGGCCGTCTTCCTGGCCGTGGCGGGCGCGCTGGCGGTGCTGTTCTGGTATCCCGCCGACTGGAAGAAGCACGACGAGCTGAAGCGCAAGCAGACCGAGGCGCTGATGCACGAGCTCTACCGCGCGCTGCTCCAGTACTCCGCGGACTACAACGGCCGCCGCTTCCCGCCCGAGATGGACAACTTCCTGCACTTCGCCCCGCTGGAGTGGCGCAGGCTGGGGGTGTGTCCCGCCTCCAACAGGCGTTTCTCCATACAGCTCATACCCGGCTGGACACTCGACGACGTGGAGAAGAACCCCTCCGGGCTGCTCGCCTACGACTACAACGAGGACGAGCTCCGCTACAAGGACCTCGCCTCCATCACGGTGATAGACGCCAAGGCCACCAAGAAGGAAGGGCGCGTCGTGGAGCGCACGCTCACCCGCGAGGAGATGTGGGCGGTGCTCTCCAACCGGATAGAGGACGTCCCCCCCGTGCCGGACACCCACGGCCGCAATCAGCTCTACGACGTCCGCCACCGCCTGTGGTACGAGGCCACCATGCACAGGAACTTCCCGGGCGGGCACTACGTGCTGCTGCTGGACGGCACGGTGAAGTGGACGCCCGACGTGGAGTTCTGCCGCATGAGGATGAGGATATTCCACCGCGAGCTGGTGAAGCAGGCGAAGGCCGCCGGAGGCGTCTTCCCGAAGGACGTGGCGACCGCGGTGGTGGAGATGTTCTTCGACAAGGACTCCTGGTGGCTCAAGAACAGCCTCGGCATCTGCCCCGGAGACGACGAGTTCATCGGGTTCGAGATGAACCCCGCCCGCGTCTCGCTCGACGATCCCCCGGACACCGTCCTGATGTACACCCGCACGCCCGTGACCTACGGCGGGCGGAACGTGCTCTTCCTCGACGGCGCCGTGAAGTTCATGAGCGAGGGAGAGTTCCGCGATCTGATGAGAAAGAACGCAGCTTCCGGCCCCGCGGCTGGAGAGGAAGAACCCTCTCCCGCAGAAGAGGAAGGAGGAAAAGAATGAAGAGGATACTGGTCTGCGACCCCATCGACGAGAAGGCCGTCGCCCGCCTACGGGAGCTCGGCTACGACGTCGTGGTGAAGACCGGAATGGACGAGGACGAGCTGGTCCGAACGGTGCCCGGCTTTCACTGCATGATCGTCCGGAGCGCCACGAAGGTCACCGCCCGCGTGATAGAGGCGATGGACGAGATGAAGATCGTCCTGCGCGGCGGAGTGGGCATAGACAACATCGATTCGGCCGCGGCGAAGGCCAAGGGCGTGAAGGTGCGCAACACGCCCGGCGCTTCCTCCCGCGCGGTGGCCGAGCTCACCGTCGGCCTCATGTTCGCCCTGGCGAGGCACATAACGAAGGCGGACGCCTCCATGCAGGCGGGCAAGTGGGAGAAGAAGAAGTTCAAGGGCACCGAGCTCGCGGGCAAGACGCTCGGCCTCATCGGCTCCGGCAGGATAGGCGGCGAGGTGGCGAGGATGGCCCGCGCCCTCGGCATGGAGGTCATCGCCTACGACCCCTACATCACCGCCTTCGAGCACGGCGAGCTGGTCTCCTCCCTCGACGAGGTGCTCACCCGCGCCGACTACGTCTCCCTGCACGTGCCGCTCACCGACGAGACGAGGCACATGCTCTCCGCCGAGCAGTTCGCCAAAATGAAGCCCACCGCCTACGTCGTCAACTGCGCCCGCGGCGGCGTGGTGGACGAGGCCGCCTTCGCGAAGGCCGTGCGCGAGGGAACCGTCGCGGGCGGCGCGTTCGACGTGTACGAGCAGGAACCCCCCGCCGACACCCCCCTCGCCGGGCTCGACTCCGTGATAATGACGCCCCACGTCGGGGCCTCCACCGCGGAGGCGCAGGCCCGCATCGGCGGCGAACTCGTGGACATAATAACCGAGGAACTCCCTCTCTGACGGAGGTCTGAAATGGCAAGAGCGCACAACTTCTACGCCGGCCCCGCCGTGCTTCCCGAGCCCGCCCTCCAAGCAGGCGTCGAGGCGCTGCGGGACTACAAGGGCATCGGCATGTCCGTCATCGAGATATCCCACCGCTCCAAGGAATTCACCGAGATAATCGAGACCACCGAGGCGGACATCCGCGAGCTCATGAACATCCCCGACAACTACCACGTCCTCTTCATGACGGGCGGCGCCTCCACCCAGTTCGCACTCATCCCCATGACCTTCCTCAAGAGGAAGGCGGACTACGTGGACACCGGCGCATGGTCCGCCAAGGCCATAAAGGAAGCCGTCCGCTTCGGCGAGGTACACCTGGCGGGCTCGGGCAAGGAAGGCGGCTACACCCGCATACCGGATTCCCTCGACCTCTCGCCCGACGCCGACTACGTGCACGTCACCTCCAACAACACCAT
>QNBY01000072.1 GCA_003644275.1 Planctomycetota bacterium | reverse complement strand
GGTCTGCCGCTCCCTCAGGGAGCGCGGCAAGCTCTCCCCCGACCTCGCCACGCCGGACGACCTGCTCGATGCCGTCGAGGTACAACCTCGTCCCAGAAGCCGCATCGTCGAGCTCTCCGTCTATTCCACCGACCCCGAGGCGGCCGCCGAGTACGCCAACACCATCGCCCGCACCTTCATCGAGTTCTACTCCCGCGAGAACAGGGAGTCCCTCTCCTTCTACACCACCCAGCTCAAGGCCCTCGAGGCCCAGATAGCCGATTGCAACGAGCGCATAAACGACTTCATCCACAGGAACGGCCTCATCACGCCGGAGATGTGGAAGGCCTTCCGCGAGGAACTCACCCGCCTCCGCAGCGAGGTCGCTCAGCAGCGAAACGACCTCCGAATCCGCACGAGGCGCTGCAAGGAAATCGAGAAGGTCAGAAGCGAGGGCGGCGACCTGTCCAACCTCCTCTTCCTCCAGGAAGACCCCCTCCTCGCGGAGATGAGGAAGGAAATCCTCTCCCTCGAGAAGGAACTCTCCATCGCCCGCCTCTCCTACGGCCCGAAGCACTCGAAGATACTCTCCCTCGAGGCCTCGCTCGCGAAGCAGAAGCAGATATTGAACGACACCGCCGAGCAGCTCGCCGAGTCCTACATCTCGGAGACCGAGGACAGGAAGGTCCTCCTCGACGAGATGGAGCAGGAACTGCGCGACAGCGAAGCCCGGGCCCAACGCATGTTGACGCTGCTCCAGTCCTACACCAAGCTGGAGCGCGACCTGAAGTCCTCCCAGTCCCTCTACGACATAGTGCTCCAGAAGATGAAGGAATCCGACCTCACCGCACAGGGCGGCGTGAAGCCCATCGAGGTGATAGACGAGGCCGTGGTTCCCCACCGCCCCTACTACCCCAAGGTGAAGCTGAACCTCGCCGCCGGGCTCCTGCTCGGCCTCGTTCTCGCGGTGCTCGCCTCCCTCCTCATGGAGTACTTCGACGACAGCATCCGCAGCTCCGACGAGGCCCTCGATTGCCTCCGCGAGGTCACGGGCGACCAGGCCTGCATACTCGGCTACGTCCAGCGCTTGCCGGGCCGCTCCGAGGACCCGCGGGAGAACGACAGGATATGCGAGCGCATGCCCCGCAGCGTCTTCGCCGAGGTGTATCGCAACCTCCGCACCTCGCTCATCTTCTCGTTCAAGGAAGAGGGCCCCAAGAGCATACTGGTCACGAGCCCCGGCTCCTTGGAAGGCAAGAGCACCATCGTCTCGAACCTCGGCATCGCCTTCGCCCAGAACGGCCAGAAGACCGTCATCATAGACGGCGACCTTCGCAAGCCCCGCCTGCACCGCACCTTCGAGGCGGACAACAGCGTCGGGCTCTCCACGGTGCTGGCGGGCAAGGCCTCCCTGGACGAGGCGATACGCCCCACCGCCGTCCCCCTGCTCGACATCATCCCCAGCGGCTTCGTGCCGCCGCTGCCCAGCGAGCTGCTCAGCGGCGAGGCCCTCCCGCGTATGCTCGACGAGCTGAAGAAGCGCTACGACTGGATCATCATAGACACCCCTCCGGGAATCGTCACCGATCCCGTCATCCTCTCCGCCCACGTGGACGGCACCGTGCTGGTGGTGCGGAACGACAGCACCTCCCGCAAGTTCCTCCGCCACTTCGCCACCCTTCTCAGGCAGGGCGACAGCCGCATAACCGGTCTCGTGGTGAACGACGTGAACGTCACCGAGGGCTACTACGACCGCTACTATCGCAAAGGATACTACTTCGCCGGGGACGAATCCGGCGAAGGTGTGAGGGGAATACCAGGAAAGGAGTTGGTGCGATCATGAAAAATTATTGTGTGCTGGTACTGTCCGTTCTGGCGCTGCTCCTTCTCCCCGCGGCCTCGTGGGGAGATGAGGGTGGAGGGAAAGTGACCAAGGGGACGATAACCGTCGAAAGGGGTGCGGGCAAGCTCACCCTCCGCGAGGGTGGAGTCCTCTCCCCCGGCGATCTGCTCGCGGCCGTCCATGACGCCGCTTTCTCCTTCGGCGGCGCGACCGTGGAGATGAAGGCGGGCTCGTCTCTCAGGCTGGGCAAGGACGGCGGCTCGCTGGAGCTCGTCTCCGGAGCCGCCACGGTGAAGGCGGGCGAGTCCTCCTTCGGCGTGAGGTTCGCGGGCGGCCTGTTCTACTGCAACAACGGCGCAGGGTACTTCCGCGCCGCGGCGGGCGAGGACGAGAAGAACCTCGTCTATTCGGCGGCCGGAAGCATGGTCCTCGTCCGCGCGGCGAAGGACGCCACCCGCGTGAAGACCGTCCCCGCGGGCTGCTATCTGCGCTTCGACTCCAATCCCTACGGCGCCTCTCCCGTCGCCGTCTCCAAGGTGGATGAGCTTCCCGCCGAGCTCGACCGCTCCCTCGTGCTGGGCGGCGGCGCGGGCGGAGAGAGCGGCGGCGGCTTCGGCCGATTCCTCAGCTCCTCCGGCGACGTCAGCGTGGGCCGCCCCGACTTCGACGGCCGCCTCCGTCCCGGCGACAGGATAACCCTCGGCGACGGCGCCACCGCCGAGCTGGCCGTGCCCGGCGGCATAATCAAGGTCACCGGCCCCGCCTCCTTCGTCCTCCGCAAGATAGTGGATCCCTCCACCGGCAAGGAGACCGTCCTCGTCTCCCTCCTGTGGGGACGCATTATGGTCGAGAAGACCGGCGACCTCCCCATCTACCTCCAGGCGGGCGCTCTCAGGGCGAGGATACTCGGCGGCGCGCTCGAGTGCACCAGGCCCCGCAAGCGCAAGAAGATCCGCTTCCATCAGCACGGCGGCAAGAGCGAGGTCACCCCGCTCGGCGAAATCCCCTCCTCCTCCGTGGACACCTCCGGCGGAGCCAAGGCGGAGTACCGCGACGGAAAACTCGTCGGCTTCACCCTCGAAGGCGACCAGGGCTTCTCCTTCAAGGAGGCCAAGTTCTTCCCTCCCAAGGCGCCCTTCACTCCCCCCGCGGCTCCCGACACCCCCGACCCCAAAGACGTCTCACCCCATTGATGCGGAAGGAGGGATGAAAGAAATGAAAAATCCGATGCTTCCCCTCGCGTTGTTCCTCTGCGCGCTCGTCTTCCTCGCCGGGCAGGCCCGCGCCGCGGAGAAGAACCTCTCCCTCTCCGCTCAGGTGGGCGTCATGTACGACAGCAACGTCTTCCTCGCCCACGACGACGAGGACTCCGACCTGATAACCGTCCTGGGCGCGAAGGTCGGGGTGCGCGCGGCCGTCGGCTCTTACGGCAGACTCAGCGCCGCCTTCGGCTTCACCGGCAACATCTACTCCGACTACTCCGACGGCGACGTCATCACCCAGGACCACGCCGTGAACCTCACCTTCCGGGGCGACAAGTACCACATCGTCTTCGAGGACACCTTCCTCTTCGACAGCTACCCCATAGACGCCGTGCTCCTCGGCCGCGTGGACAACTGGCTCAACACCCTCCGCGCCGCCGTGGGCGCCCGTTACGACAAGCTCGGCTGGGAGTTGGGCGGCCGCGTGCGCGTCCTCCAGTACCCCGACATCCCCGCCTACGACTACACCGATTCCTCGCTCTACATCGAGGGCAGCTACATCTACAGTTCCAAGACCGATTTCTTCGTCCGCGTCACCTTCGGCACCATAGACTACCGCCTCGACGAGCACAACGAGCCCGACTACGTTGACGCCAAGGTGGGCGTGCGCGGCTCCGTTACCGACAAGACCGACTACGAGCTCGGCGCGGGCTGGCAGCGCAAGGACTACGACAAGTCCGGCGCTATCGCCGACACCTCCGATTACAGCGGCTTCTCCCTCTCCGGGAAGCTCGACTCGGCCGCCACCGAGAAGACCTCGTTCGCCTTCCTCGTGAGCTACGCCCCCTCCGAGTCCGTGCTCTCCAACTACAACAAGGTCTTCTACATCGCCGGGGGGATGCGCCACCACTTCACCCAAAAGATAACCGGCGACTTCTCCCTCGGCTACGAGCGCTCCACCAACTCCGACTCGTCCGACAACGACTTCGACAAGGTGGTGTTCGACGCCAAGGTGTCCTACGCGCTGAACGACCGGAGCTCCGTCCTCCTCAAGATGAAGTGGGAGTCCCGCTCCTCGGACGACCCGGTGCGCGAGTACGACCGGCTTCTCAGCGGCCTGTTCTACGAGGTGAGGTTCTGAGGCCATGAGACGGCTCCTGCTTTTCCTCCTCGCGGCCTGCCTCGCGGTCGGAGCCTTCGCCGGGGCGGAAGGGTACAAGATCCGCGTCGGCGACGAGCTGTCCGTCAAGGTGCGCGAGGCCCCCGAGCTGAACGGCGACTACCTCGTGGCCGAGGACGGCACCATCGTCTTCCCCGAGGTCGGAACCGTCAAGGCGGCGGGCCGAACGGTGGCCGAGGTGGCCCGCGACATACGCAAGGGGCTCGAGGGGGGCTACCTCGCCAGGGCCTCCGTCCAGGTGGTGGTTTCGCACTATACCCCCGTCCGGTACTACGTGCTGGGCAGGGTGCGCAACCCCGGCGCCTTCGAGATGGAGCCCGGCATTCCCGTCACGCTCCTGCAGGCCCTCGCCTTCGCGGGCGGCCTCACCGAGGACGCGGACCCCTCGCGGATAAAGATAATACGCAAGAACGAGAACACCTTCACGGTGGACCTCGCTCCCGCCTTCTCCGCCGGGGACGCATCCAACGACATATTCGTCCGGGAAGGGGACATCGTCATCGTCCTCAAGAAGCAGGACCGTTTCGCCTACGTTTTCGGCGCGGTGGGCTCGCCGGGGAGGATAGATTTCCCCGGCGAGTCCGGCTCGCTCCCCCTCGGAGCGGTGGTCGCGCTCGCCGGAGGCTTCCGTGAGCTCACCGACGGCGAGATACAGATATTCCCGCCCAACCCCTCCGGCGACGTCCGCCCGCAGGTCATACCCCTCGGCGAGACCGGCCTCACGAGGGAGGCGTTCGTCGTCCCCGTGGAGCCCCGCCAGACCGTCTTCGTCCTGGACCGCAAGACGAAGATATACGTCCTCGGCAAGGTCCGCAAGCCCGGCCCCATACCCTACCGGAAGGGCCTCACCATCCTCGAGGCCGTGGCGCTCGCGGGCGGGCTGGCGGAGGGCTCGGCCGAGAACAGGACCAAGCTCATCACCTCGAATCCCGACGGCACGAAGAAGGTCGCAGAGATAAATCTGTCCAAGCTGCTTTCGGCCGACAAGGGAGACAGCGTAAAGGACATCGAGCTGTCCCCCCGCACCATCATCGTGGTTCCCGAAAGCAGGTTCTGAGGCGCCCGGACCGCCCCCGGCCCGGGCGTCCGTCACGCGGTTGAGGAGAGGGTTTACGTGAACGGCGCAGGAAGACGATCGTACATCGCTATGCTCGTCGCGGCGTACATTCTGGTCTTCGCCCTCGCGGCGGTGCCGGGCGAGCGCATCGTTGCGGCGGGGGTGACGCCCGTCGCCTCCGTTGCCGGCCATCTCGTGTTGTTCGCCGCTCTCGCCGCGTTCACCCTCTTTGTCCTGAAAAGGATGCAGACGGCGGCCGCGCCCCTCGTCTCCGGCGTCCTCGTCCTTTCCGCCGCCCTCTTCACGGAGCTCCTTCAGCTCGGCGTTCCCGGGCGTTGCGCGACCCTGGAGGACTTCGTGTTGAACCTCGGAGGCGGTGCGGCCGCTTTCCTCTTCCTCAACGGCGTCGCCCTTCGGCCCGCAACGGAGGAGGTGAATAGGTGAAGACCCTCGCCGTCGCTTTCCTCTCCTCTCTGCTCATCGCCGTGACCCTCACGCCGGCGGTGAGGAAGGTGGCCCTCTCGCTGGGGCTCACCGACGACAGGGAGGCCGAGCGCAAGGTGCACCGCTCCCGCGTCTCCCGCCTGGGCGGGCTGGTCATGTTCGTGGCCTTCCTGCTGCCGCTCGCCGCGCTCTACTTCTACGACAACGCCGTGGCGAAGGCCGTGTTCGGCGACATGGGCCGCTTCTCCGGCTTCCTGCTCCTTGGCGCGGCGGCCTTCTTCATCGGCTTCTCCGACGACCTGAAGCCCCCCTCCCCCCGCCTCAGGCTCGCGGGCCAGTTCGCCATAGGCGCGGCCTCATTCTTCGCGGGCTTCCGCTTCGAGTCCGTCTCCCTGTTCGGCCAACTCTTTCATTTCTCCCCCG
>QNBY01000071.1 GCA_003644275.1 Planctomycetota bacterium | reverse complement strand
TGCTGTGCGAACGCATAGGGGCGGCGGCGTCCTTCGAGTCCGGCGAGAACCGGATACTCGTCGCGCCCGTCCAGGCCGTCCTGCAGCCCACGCCCGACAGGGAGACCCTGCGCTCGTCCTTCCTCGAGGTCCGCGAGGGGGACATCCTGCCCCCCGAGAGGCTCGTGCGCTGGCTCGTGGACGCCGGGTTCCGCCGCGAGCGCATGGCGGAGAGGCCCGGCGAGTTCGCCGTGAGGGGCGGCATAATAGACGTCTTCCCCCTCCTGAGCGACCTTCCCTTCCGGCTGGAGTTCTTCGGCGACGACGTGGAGAGCGTCCGCACCTACGATCCCGTCACCCAGCGCACCGTGCGCCCCGCGCGCGAGTGCCTGTTGCGCGGCATAGGCACGGGCAGGCTCGTGCGCGACTGGGAGGATCCGCGCGCCGCCCACCTGTTCGACTTCCTTCCCGCCGACACCCTCGTCTTCCTGCTCGAGCCCGGCAAGGTGCGCCAGGCCGCGGCGGCCTACCACGGCCATCACGGGAAGCACGAGGGCGTCCTCTCGCCGGACGCCCTCGCGGCCGCGGCGGGACGCTTCCGGCGTCTGGAGGTGGAGCGCGTCCTTCCCGACGACACGGACCTCGAGGTGGTGGACTGCGGCATACGCTCCCTCAAGCGCTTCGAGGTGGGCGTGGAGGAAGCGCTGGGCGAGCTCGGCCGCCTGGCCCGCTCGCGGCGGCGCGTGGTGGTGTGCTGCAACAACGAGGGCGAACGCGAGCGCCTGCTGCAGCTCATGGCGGAGAACGGAGTTGAGGGGGCGGAGGTGGTGCGCGGCCGCCTCAGCGCGGGGTTCGACGCGCCGGGCGCGGGGTTCGCGCTCGTGCCCGAATCCGAGCTCTTCAACCGCTACCGGGTGAGGCGCAGGCACCGGAAGTTCGCCGGAGCCCCCCTGACCGACCTCGTGGAGCTCAAGCCGGGCGACCTGGTGGTGCACGTGGTGCACGGGATAGCCCGCTACGAGGGCATGGAGACGCTGAAGCACGAGGGGGGGATAGGCGAGTACGTGCGCCTGCGCTTCGCCAACGACGTGAGGGTGTACGTCCCGCTCCACAACATAGAGCTGGTGCAGAAGTACATAGGGGCGAAGGGCGAGGCCCCGCCCCTCAGCGTGGTGGGCGGCTCCGCGTGGAAGAAGCGCAAGGAGGCCGCCCGGAAGGCGGTGGAGGACCTCGCGCAGGAATTGCTGCGGACCCAGGCGCTCCGCATGACCAAGAGCGGCACCGCCCACCCGCTCGACACCGACTGGCAGAGGCGTTTCGAGGCGTCCTTCATCTACGAGGAGACCGACGACCAGCTCCGCGTGGCGGAGGAGATAAAGAGGGACATGGAGAGCCCCAGGCCGATGGACCGGCTCCTCTGCGGGGACGTGGGCTTCGGCAAGACGGAGGTGGTCATCAGGGCGGCCTTCAAGGCCGTGATGGGCGGGCGGCAGGTGGCGGTCCTGGTGCCGACCACGCTTCTGGCGGAGCAACACTACAGGACCTTCCGGGAGCGCATGGCCGACTATCCCGTGCGCATAGAGGCGCTCAGCCGCTTCAAGACGAGGGGGGAGCAGGCGGGCATAACGAAGGCGCTCGCAGAGGGGAGCGTGGACATAGTGATAGGCACGCACCGGCTGCTGTCCGCCGACGTGAAGTTCAAGGACCTGGGGCTCGTGGTGATAGACGAGGAGCACAAGTTCGGCGTGGAGCACAAGGAGGCGCTGCGGAAGCTGCGGGCCAACGTGGACGTGCTCGCGCTCAGCGCCACGCCCATACCGCGGACGCTGCACATGTCCCTCGTGGGCATAAGGGACGTGTCCAACCTCTACACCGCGCCCGCGGAGAGGCTGCCCATAATCACCAAGGCGGCGCGGTTCGACCGGAAGCTCATAAGGCAGGCGATAACCCGCGAGCTCGACCGAGGCGGCCAGACCTACTTCCTGCACAACCGGGTGGACAGCATATACCGCGTGGCCGACCTCGTCTCGCGCACCGTACCGGAAGCGCGGGTGGCGGTGGGCCACGGGCAGATGCCGGAGCACGAGCTGGAGGAAGTGATGCTCCGCTTCCTCCGCGGCGAGGTGGACGTGCTGGTGTGCACCACCATCATAGAGTCGGGCATAGACATACCCAACGCCAACACCATGATAATCAACGACGCCGACCGCTTCGGGCTCGCCACGCTCCATCAGCTCCGCGGGCGCATCGGGCGCTACAAGCACCAGGGGTACTGCTACCTGCTCGTGCCCGCGGGCAGGACGGTCACGGCGGTGGGGAAGGAACGGCTCAAGGCGATAGAGGAGTTCAGCGACCTGGGCGCGGGCTTCCAGCTCGCCATGCGCGATCTGGAGATACGCGGCGCGGGAAACATACTCGGCCGCGAGCAGCACGGGCACATAAACGCGGTGGGCTACGAGCTGTACTGCTCGCTTCTGGAGAAGACCGTCCGGCGGCTGAAGGGCGAGAAGGTGGAGGAAGACGACTACGAGGTGGTGCTCGACATAGACCTGGACGCCTACTTCCCGCCGGAGTTTCCCGAGGACGACGCGGGCCGAATCGCGCTGTACCGGAAGCTCGTGAGGATACGGAGCGAGGAGGAGGCGGACGAGCTCAGGCGCGAGCTCGAGGACATATACGGGCCGCTGCCGCGGAGCGTGCTCAACCTGTTCGATCTCCAGAAGCTCAAGATGAAGGCGAAGCGGGCGGGGATATACCGCATCTCCGTGGAGGAGGACGGGCTTGCGGTCCGCTTCAGGAAGTTCACCATGAAGCGGGCCGAGGAGTTCGTGGGGCCGCTGGGGCACATGGTGGGGGGGACGCTGGAGGACGGAGTGATAATCCGCGGGCCGGGGCTCACGGAGTCGGCCTCCCGGCGCGTGGAGCTGCTCAAAAAACTGTTGAACGGAGCCGCCGCCGGGGTAAGATAGGCGGCAGGAAAGGAAGCTGCGATGACGACAGGAAAGATGCTCGGATACGCCGCGGCGCTGCTTTTGCTCCTCGTCGCCGCGGTCGCCCGCGCGGAGGATAGGAACGCCATACTGGCCGTCTACAACGGCAAGGCGGTCACCTACTCCGACATACGGGCCCAGTACGAATACCAGGTGTACGGGATACAGATGCAGGCGGCGAGGCGGTGGGGTTCCATATCGAAGATGCCCGAGGACAAGCGCCGGGCCGTGGAGATGGAGTGCTACCGCGCCATGGCGGCCCTCACCCGCCAGGAGATACTCAAGCGCCTCATCCTCGACGAGGGCGAGAAGCGCGGCATACTCCCCTTCCCCGAGGAATTCGAGTCGCGCGTCGAGGCGGTGGTCCGCCAGCGGATGCAGAAGGACCCGGACACGCGCAACCTCACGGCCTTCGCCAAGGCGAACGGGATATCGGAGGACACGGTGTTCCGCTCGCTGCTGGGCGAGGAGACAGCCGCGATAGTGGTGAGGCGTCTCGTGCGCGAGCCCGACTTCATATCGCCCGCCGCCATCAGGAACTACTACGACAGGCACATGGCCGACTGGTTCCAGCCCGAGCGCGTGCAGCTCCGCGTCATAAAGTTGCCCTACGACGTGTACGGGCGCAAGGGAGCGGCGGAGAAGGC
Organism: Planctomycetota bacterium; assembly: GCA_003644275.1. Lineage (GTDB taxonomy): Bacteria > Planctomycetota > B143-G9 > B143-G9 > B143-G9 > B143-G9. The sequence goes on along the minus strand of QNBY01000071.1, from coordinate 2,637 downwards.
CAATGAGATAATGGAGCGGCTGCGGAAGGGCGAATCGTTCGCCGCGCTCGCCAAGGAGTTCTCCAAGGGCTCCAAGGCGGCGCAGGGCGGCCTGTGGGAGATACGGGAGACCTCCAGTTACAACGCCGTCATCCGCAACGCACTTGCCAAGATTTCGGACGGGCAGACGGCGGAGCCCCTGATGCTGCGCTCGTCGGTGATGATAATAAAGCTCGAGAAGCGCTTCCCGGCGGGTCCCAAACCGTTCGAGGAAGTGAGGCTCGATATAAAGAAGAAGCTGGAGGAGGAATCCCTCGTCCGCAAGCGCAAGGAATGGGTCACCACGCTGTACGAGCAGGCCACCGTGCGCTACGTGGATCCCCTGCTGGCGAAGATAATCTCCGAGTGGGAAGCGGAGGACGAGACCACCGGCAAGGGAGGGAAGGAAGGCGGGGACGCCGCCGATGAGGGCGCCGGGAAGGGAGATTGAGCTCCGCTGGGGGCGGGGGACGGTTCCCTGCCCCGTCGAGGAAGGCTGGGACGTCCTGCTTCCGCCCGCTGGAGAGGCGGCGGGCGAGGCCGAGGAGCTCTTTCTCGCCGCCGCGGGCGAACCGGCGGGATGCGCTCCGCTCGCCGACATGCTGGAGGGGGCTCGGACGGTAACGGTGGTCGTCTCGGACGCCACGCGCAAGACGGGGTTTCACCGCTATTCCCATCTGCTGAGGAAACTCATCGAGGACGCGGGCGCGCGGGATGTCCGCACCCTCGTTGCGGTGGGCACGCACCGGCCGCCCACGGCGGAGGAGGTGCGGGCGATAACCGGTCCCGGCTGGTTCGAGGAAGGCGTGGAGGCGCACGACTGCGACGCCTCGCCCTTCGCCGCGCTGGGCGTCACCTCCCGCGGCACGCCGGTGGAGGTGAACCGGGCGGCGGTGGAGTGCGACCTGCTCGTGCTCACCGGCGAGGCCAAGTACCACTACTTCGCGGGGTTCGGCGGCGGGCGGAAGGCCGTCCTGCCGGGGGTGAGCTCGCGTGCGTCCATAACCGCCAACCACTCGCTGTCGTTCCTCGGCCCGGAGGCGGAAAACGCCGCGCTGGGCCGCCTGGAGGGCAACCCGGTCCACGAGGACATGGACGAGGCGCTGGAGATGCTGCCCGTACCCGTCTTTCTGGTGAACGCGATAACCGCGGCGGACGGGCGGGTGCTGGAGGTGCACGCGGGCGACGCGCGCGAGGCGTTCCTCGCCGCCTGCGAGGCCGTGAGGCGGCGGTTCGACGCGCCGATACCGCGCCGTTACCGCACGGTGATAGCCTCGGCGGGCGGGTATCCCGCGGACATAAACCCCACGCAGTCGCACAAGAGCTTCGACTTCGCCTCGCGGGCGCTCGAGGAGGGCGGGACGCTCGTGCTGGCCGCCGCCATGCCGGACGAGGGGGGGCTTTCCACGCTCGCGGAGTGGCTTGCGCTGCCGGACCGCCGGGAGCACGTCCGAAGGATGGAGGAGAGTTTCACCATAGGGGGGAGGACCGCCCTCGCCTGGCGGGACAAGCTGGAGCGGGCCGGAGAGGTTTGGCTCGTGAGCTCGCTCGACGAGCGGGCGACCGCCTCGCTCGGGATGAGGAAGGCGCGTTCCGTGGCGGAGGCGCTGGAGCGCGCGGCGGTGCGGCCGCCGGTGGCGGTGATGCCCTTCGCCTCCCTCACCAATCCCGTCGTCCGGGCCTGATATTTCCCCGTTTTCGCACTTTTTCCCTTCGCCTTTCAGAAACACCCGTTCGGAGGAAAAAGAACGCGGGGGATACCGTAGGTATCCCCCGCGGGGTAGTCGGCCGGGCGGGCGGGAAAGCAATCAGCGCAACAGGCGGGCGGCGAGGAGCGCGAGCGCGGGCGAACGCTTCAGGGAGAGCGCGGGCGCGGGGCTCGAGAGATAGTAGAGGCGGAGCAGGCCGCCGCCGGTGCGCGAGGAGACGAGAGCCGCGTCGCGCCAGCGGGTGAGGTTCTCCACCGCGGCGCAGGCCATCGAGCCGAAGGCGGCCGTGGCGATGAAACAGCCGCCCCCGCCTCCGCCCTCTTCCTCGGAGGGTTCGGGCTCGCCGGAGGTGGCGCTGACGGCGATCTTGTAGCCGCCCATCTCCGCGTAGGTGCGCGTGCCGTTCTGGGTCACCTTGACGTAAACCGTGCCGGAATAGGGGGCCACGAAGGTGACCAGGGAGGAGAGGGCGGAATCGTCCTCGTTGTCGTTCTGCCCGAGCACGTCCGAGAGGATGGCGTCGTAAACGGTGACGACGGTATCGGCGCCGTTGACGAGGTCCATGGTGGCGACGGAGTAGCTGTCGCCCCTGACGACGGCGAAGGAGAACCAGTCCTCGTCCCCGGCGGGGGAGAAGGTGTGGAGGGTGGAGCCGTCGCCGGGGGTCAAGGCGGTGGCGGTGCCGGCGGCGTCGTCGTTCTCGAAGGCGTCGGGGTAGAGGTCTATTCCGAGGTGGTCCACGAAGACGGCGTCCATGGAGTCGCGGTTGCCGAAGCCGAGGGCGAACCACGGCTGCCAGAAGGTCTCGAAGGTGATGACGGCGCTGGGGGGGAGCGCGCGGAAGGAGCGGTACACCGTCCAGACGGCCCTCTCGGCGTCGGTGGTCGGCGGGAAGGTGAAGGCGTGGTCC
>QNBY01000070.1 GCA_003644275.1 Planctomycetota bacterium | reverse complement strand
GGTTCGGGGGGGGGGGGGCAAGGTGCATGTGGAGGGGATAACGGAGCTGGGGCGGGGGGGGAGGGTGGGGGGGCAGGGGGAGTTCGACCTGAAGCAGCGGCCGCCGTCCTTCCGTTTCGAGCTGGACCTGTTCGACTGCTCCGCCGAGGAGCTGAAGCGGACGCTCAGGGCCAAGACGTTCATACTGGCGGGCGTGGTGGCGGGGCACATAACGGTGGAGGGGCGGTTCACCAAGCCGCTGACGCTCAAGGTGCACGGTCCGGTGACGATGAGGGGGCGGCCGGGAGACATGTTCAGGAAGGCGGAGGCGCTGCTGCACTACGAGAAGCGGCGGGTGGAGCTGAAGGAGATCGCGGCGGAGGAGTTCGGCGGCGGGCGGCTTACGGGGGAGGTGGTCATACTGGTTCCCAAGGGGGGGCGGGCGACGCTGACGGGGACGCTGAAGGGAAAGCGGGTGAGCATGGCCGCCGTCATGCGGACGCTCGGCAAGAAGGCTCCCTGGCTGAGGGGGCGGCTGGACGGCGTCTGCGAGCTGAGGCTGTGCCTGGGGAAGAACCGGAAGGCGGAGGAGTGCCTCACCACGGGGAGGGTGACGGGCTGCGAGCTCGACGTTCGGGGGCTGAAGCTGCGCGGGGAGTGCGATTTCGACTACGACGGGGAATCCCTCGCGGTGAGGGACTTCCGCGGGAGCACGTGCGGGGGCAGGGTGGAATGCGACGCGCTGCTCTCGAAGGGGATCAGGATACGGGCGAAGGGCGAGGGCGTGCTTCTGGAGCAGGCGCTCGACCAGCTCGGGGTGGAGAGCGATGTGACGGGCGAGACGGACTTCGAGTTGTCGCTTTCCACGCCCGGCGGGATCGAGGGCCTGACGGGCGGTTGGTACGCCGAGGTGAAGAAGGGGAATCTGTCGAGCGCTCCGGGGATAATGAGCGTGGTCACGCTGCTGGGGCTCCCGCGGTTCAAGGCGCACGAGTTCACCGAGGCCCGCTGCCGGATGAGGATGAGGGGCAGCCGGATGATAATAGAGGAAGCGGAGGTGAAGGCGAAGAAGCTGACGCTCCGGAACGGGAAGGGCTACGTGGACCTGGACGGGAAGTTGCACGTGCAGTTCGAGATATATTCCGAGTCGTCGCTGTTGAGCTTCTTCCTCGGCAAACTGGGCTCGGCCGTCGCGAACGCGCTGGACCCGGTGTCCAAGGTGTTCCGGGTGGAGATAACCGGGACGCTGAGCGAGCCCGAGGCGTCGCTGAAGGCGTTCGGCAAGAAGATAGACACGGAGGAGGAGAGCGGCGGCGGGAAGGACGACGAAGGGAAGGAGAAGGAGGAAGGAAAGAAATGAGGAGACAGCGCGTCGAGGACATGAGGGAAGGCGATGCGTTCGCGGGGGTGTTGCTGGTGAAGTCGTGCAGGCTGCTCACGGCGAAGAGCGGCAATTACTACGTGGACCTGGAGCTGGTGGACCGCACGGGGAGGGTGAAGGGGAAGATATGGAAGGCGAGCCGCGAGACGGCGGAGGAGCTTCCGCCCAACACGTTCGCCTTCTTCCGCGGGCATGTGGAGCGCTTCAGGGACGAGCTGCAGCTGATAGTGGAATCGTTCAGGAAGGTGGCGGAGGAGGAGATAGAGCCCGCCGACTTCATGCCGACCTCGCGCTTCGGGACGGAGGAGATGGAGTCGTTCCTGCGGCGGAAGGCGGAGAGCCTGGCGAACCCGCACCTGCGCGCGCTGTGGGAGGCGGCGCTCGCCGACGAGGAGTTCATGGAGGGGTTCAGGACGTGCCCGGCGGCGGTGAGTTACCACCACGTCTTCCTCGGGGGGCTGATGGAGCACACCTGCGAGGTGGTGAGGCTCGCCGAGGCGGTGGCGAGGGTGAGGCCGGAGCTGGACAGGGACCTTCTGCTCACGGGGGCGCTGCTGCACGACGCGGGGAAGGTGGAGGAGTACTCGCGCGGCCCCGCCTTCACGCAACTGGAGAGGGGACTTCTGCTGGGGCACCTCTACATGGGGGCGGAGATGATAGAGCGGTGGACGGCGGGCATAGAGGGGTTCCCGCGGGCGCTGGCGGACCAGTTGAAGCACCTGGTGCTGTCGCACCACGGGACGAAGGAGTTCGGCTCGCCGGTGGAGCCGTGTTTCGCGGAGGCGATAGTGCTCCACTACGTGGACAACATAGACGCGAAGCTGAACAACGTGCGCACCACCATAGAGCAAGATGAGGGGGAGAAAGGGGAGGCGTTCACGCGGCAGCAGAGCCCGATGCTGAGGCGGCGGCTGCTGAAGACGACGCTGAGGCCGGAGCCGGAGGGGTACGACCCGTTCGGAGAGGCGGAGGAGGGGGCGTCCGGCGAGGGGGACGAGGCCGAGGGGGAATCCACCCTGTTCTGAATCGCCGTTTCAAAATATCAGGCGAGGGGCGCCGGCCGGGTGAGGCGGGGGTCAGTCCCTTCCGCCGCCCACCACGTCGTGGAGCCTGACCAAGCCAATCGCCCTGCCCCGCTCGTCCACCACGGGGAGGACGGCGATCTGGGACTCGCGGTACTCCATCTTCCTGTAGGCCTCGTCGGCGGAGGCGTCGGGGGAGACGGTGACGGGGTCGGGCGTCATCATGTCGGCGGCGGTGAGGCGGAAGAACTTCTCGCCCAGCCTTATCTTCCTTCGGACGTCGCCGTCGGTGATGATTCCGAGGAGCCTTCCGTCGGAGTCCACCACGTTGACGGCGCCGAGGCGGGTCTCGGAGAGCTTGTCTATGACGTCGGCGGCGGAGGCGCGGGGGGGCAGGACGGGGTTTCGGGGGCCGGAGTGCATGAGGTCGCGGACGCTCAGGAGGAGGCGCCTTCCGAGCGAGCCCGCGGGGTGATAGACGGCGAACTGCTCGGGGGTGAAGCGGCGGAGGCGCATGAGGGCGACGGCGATGGCGTCGCCCAGGGCGAGGGAGGCGGTGGTGGAGGCGGTCGGGGCGAGGTCGAAGGGGCAGGCCTCGCGGCGGACGGAGCAGTCGAGGACCACGTCGGCCTTCCTGGCGAGGGTGGAGTCGGTGTTTCCGACCATTGCGACGAGGGAGGCTCCGATGCGGCGGATGATGGGGAGAATCTGGAGGAGTTCGCTGGTCTCGCCGCTCTTGGAGAGGGCGACCACCACGTCGCGGGCGGAGAGTATGCCGAGGTCGCCGTGGGCTCCCTCGGTGGGGTGGAGGAAGGCGGCGGGGACGCCGACGGAGCTGAAGGTGGCGGCCAGTTTGGAGGCGACGAGGCCGCTCTTTCCTATGCCGGTGAAGATGACCTTGCCGGAGGCGGAGTCGATCAGCCTGACGGCCTTCACGAAGGAGTCGTCCAACCTGGAGGCGAGGGCGGAGACGGCCTCGGCCTCGATGCGAAGGGCGTTCCGGCCCTCGTCGAGGATGCCGGAATCGTCGAGTGGGGGGCGGGTCATATCTGCTTGTCCTGAGAGGATAGGGGGGACTTTTCTTCTATCTCGAAGGGTTTGAGTTCGGCCTTGACCTTCTCTATCTCGTTTTCGAGGTGGCGTATCTCGCGCCGCCACTTGAGCCTGCTTTCGAAACCGACGACGGAGTTGTAGAGCTCGCGGGCCTTGGCGAGCTGCATGTTGAGGCGTTCGAGTTCCTTGGGGATCCGGATCGCGGAATCGTCCTTCCTGGAACGGCGGCTTCTGCGCCTGGGCCTGAGTTCGGGGGAAATCTTGCCGCTGCGCCAGAGCTGGCCGTAATGGGTGTTGCAGTAGCCGCGGGCGTGGCGGGGGTTGTTACATCCGGGGACCTTGCAGAGTTCCTTGTCCTTGCGCCCGATGTCGGAGATTATCTGGGAATAGAGCTCCATCTCGCGGGCGTGCTTCTCGCACAATCCGTCTCTCACCGCGGGCTTGTTGCAACCGCGGGCCTTGCAGGGTTGAAAGGCTTTCGGAGTGAGAGGTTCGGAGTTCTTCTTCATCTCGTTCCTGCCCTTTCTATGTTGTCGCTTTTCCTTCGCGGCGGCGGGGTTATGCCGAACCGCTTCATCTTCTTGTAGAGGGTGGTGCGGCTGACGCCGAGCTCGCCCGCGGTTCTGGAACAGTTCCATGCGTTCCTGCGGAGGGCGGCGAGGAGTATGTCCTTCTCCGGGCGTTCGAGCGCGGAGCGGAGGGAGGCGCGGGGCTTGTCGGCGCGGGCGGGGGAAGGGGCGGGGGAAAGGGGGATACGGAGGTCGCCGGGCTCGACGAGGGGGCCGGGGGCGAGGATGACGGCTTCCTCCACGACGTTGCGGAGCTCGCGGACGTTTCCGGGCCAGTTCCAGGACTCCAGGAGGGAGAGGGCGTCGGGCGAGAAGCCGCGGAGCTCCCTTCCGTGGCGGAGGTTGAACTCGTTGAGGAAGTGGGGGGCGAGGAGGGGGACGCCCCCCGGGCGGTCGCGCAGGGGGGGGACCTCGAGCACGGCGACGTTCAGGCGGAAGTAGAGGTCGCTTCTGAAGCGGCCGGCGCGGACCTCGGTGGAGAGATCGGCGTTGGTGGCGGCGATTATCCTGGCGTCGGTGCGGACGGTGCGGGTGGAGCCGACGGGCTCGAAGAGGCCGTCCTGGAGGACGCGCAGGAGTTTAGCCTGCACGTCGAGGGGCAGGTTGCCCATCTCGTCGAGGAAGACGGAGCCGCCGCGTGCGAGCTCGAAGCGGCCGGTGCGGTCGCGGACGGCGCCGGTGAAAGCGCCCTTCACGTGGCCGAAGAGCTCGCTCTCCAGGAGGTTGCGCGGGAGGGCGCCGCAGTCCACCTTGACGAAGGGGCCGTCCTTGACGCGGGAGTTGTAGTGCACGGCGCGGGCGACGAGTTCCTTGCCGGCGCCGGTCTCGCCGGTGATGAGGACGGTGGCGTCCGTGGCGGCGATGCGCCTGATGCGGGCGAAGAGGTCGAACATGAGGGGGCTTCGGCTGACGATTCCCGCGAACTCGTGGCTTCTTGCGAGTTCGCCCGCCAGGATGTCCACCTTCTGTTCGAGGAAGCGCCTCTCGCGGTCGAGTTCGGATATCTTCAGCCTCTCGTCGGTCACGTCGCGGGCGAGGCATTCGAAGAAGGGGTCGCCGGCCTCGCGTTCTACGCGGACCATGGAGACGTGGAGCACCTTTCCGGAGCGCTCGAGGGGCACCTCGCCCTTCGCGGGGGAACCGGCGGAGGCGCGGGCCATGAGGGCGTCGAGCGCCTCGGCCGCCGGAGCGCCGAGCAGGTCGGCCGCCGAAGCGCCGTCGAGGCGTTCGGGTGGTGCGGAGAAGAGGTCGGCGCAGCGGGCGTTCAGGGGGGTTATCCGGCCGTCGGGGCGGATGAGGAAGAAGGCGTCGCAGGCGTTTTCTATGACGTGGCGGAGCCTGCGCTCGTCCTCCTCGAGGGAGCGGCGCAGGAGGCAGCGCTCCATGACCGCGCCGAAGAGGGCGGAGAGCTCGCCGAGGCCCTCGCGCTGTTCGGGGGAGAAGGGGTCGCCGGAGCGGAAGAGGACCAGCGCGCCGAGCGGGCCGTCCCGGCCGGAGACGGGCTCGAAGAGGACGTCGCCTGCGCCGACGGCTTCCGCCATGACGGAGGAGAGGGAGCGGAGCGCCGAGAGGGGGGAATCGCCGACGGGCTCGGAGAGGCCCTCGCGCAACAGGGGCCGCGCGACGCCGCCGGAGAGGACGAGGAAGTCGGCGTGGTGTGCGTCGAAGGCGGCCTTCACCTCGCGGGCGAGGACGGCGGCGAGCTGTTCGAGGTCGTCCATGGAGTTGAGGGCCTTGGCGATGCGGTAGAGGGCGGAGACCTTTTCCTTCTCGGCGTAGAGCTGGTCGTGGAGGCGCTTGAGGCGGAGGCCGACCTTCACGCGGGCGAGGAGGTCGTCCATGCGGTAGGGCTTGGAGATGTAGTCGTCGGCGCCGCGCTCGATGCCGAAGTCGCGGTGTGAGGAATCGAGGGCGGTGAGGACGATGACGGGTATGTAGGGAGCGCCGGGGAGGGCGCGTATGCGCTTGAGGGTCTCGAAGCCGTCCATTCCCTCCATGAGTATGTCGAGGAGGACGAGGTCGAAGGGGCGGGCGGCGAGTTTGTCGAGGGCCTCGAAGCCGGAGCGGGCGGTTTCGACCTCGTACCCTCCCGCGGAGAGGAACTCGGCCGTCATGTTGCAGGCGTCCACCTCGTCGTCCACAACGAGGATACGTCCCGACACCTTCCTTGGGGGGGGTAGGATCATCTGCCTGCGCTCCGACGTTGGACGGAAGAATGAAGCATTATAATGCGAAGGGGCCGCCTGTCAAGGAGATGGGGGCGGGAAAGGCGTTCAGGGGCGGCGGAAGCCGGGGAGCAGGAGGTCGCGGGCGGCGG
>QNBY01000069.1 GCA_003644275.1 Planctomycetota bacterium | reverse complement strand
TGCGGGACGTGCTGCGGGAGGGCGCCCGCAAGGCCCGGGAGGCGGCGCGCGAGACGCTCGAGCGCGTCCGCCGGGCGGACGGCATACCGCCGCTCGACCTGTCCACGGAGAATTGACGTGAAAGGCAAGATTTCGCTTCTCAGAGCGCTTCGGCTGGTAACGGTGCTGCTGTTGCTGGCCGCATCCGCGTTCATGTTCTACAAGGCCGCGCGCACGGTGTACACACTCTACCCGAATCCCTCCGTGGAAGACATGCGGGTGGTGGATCCGGCGCAGGCGCTGGAGATGTCCCACTTCGACCTCGTGGAGGAAGTCTGTTACGACGCCGTTACGCGCTTCCCCGCCCCCGAGGAAATAAAAGAGGAGGAAGGCTACGCCTGGGTGCTGGTCTCGAAGGCCAGGGCCGCGGCGTGCGTGTCGTGAACGGGCTTCTGAACCGGGGGCGCGGGCCGCGCTCCCACCCGCCCGAAACCGAAAGGGCCGCGCTCATGCGCGGCCCTTTTTCTTCGCCCGAAGGCGTTCCGGTCAGTAGGAACGGAGCTCGTTCAGCCGCGACAGCTCCGCCAGCACCACGAGCGTGTCGCCCTCGTTGAGCACCTCGTCCGGCGACGGGTTGAAGAGGAACTCCTCTTTCCCCTTGCGCCTGATCGCCAGCACCAGCACCTTGAAGCGCGAGCCCAGCTCCGACTCCCTTATCGTCTTGCCCGCCAGCATCGAGCCCGAGCCTATCCGCAGGTCCTCTATGCGCCAGGTGAAGTGTGGGTCCCTCAACATGCTGTCGAGGAAGTTCACCGCCATGGGCCGCAGGTACTGGGAGGCTATGCGAAGCCCGCCTATGTAGTTGGGGGAGACGACGAAATCCGCGCCGGCGCGCCTTATCTTGGCCGCCACGTCCTCGTTGCCCCTCGCGATTATCATCAGGTTGGGGTTCAGCGTGCGGGCGGTGAGCACGATGAAGACGTTGTCCCTGTCGTCCCTCAGGGCGGAGATGAGGCCCCCGGCGCGCTCGATGCCCGCCGTTATGAGCGTCTGTTCCTCCGTGGCGTCGCCGTACAGCGTCACGGCCTCGGGAAAGTGCGACGATATGCGCTCCAGAGCGTCCATGTCGCTGTCCACCACCACGTAGGGATGGCCGGTCTTCTCCAGCTCCTTCACCACGTGGTAGCCCGTCTTGCCCGCGCCGCAGACGATGGCGTGCCCTCTCAGCGTCTCGAGCTTTTTCATGATCCTCTTCCGTTTCCGTATGGAGAACAGGTGCCCCTCGAACAGAAATGCCGTGAGGTTCGTTACGAACCACAACATGGATCCCATTCCGAACACCGCGAGCACGAGGACGAACACCTTCATGACGTTCGAATCCACCCCGATGACCTCGCGGAACCCGATGGTGGTTATGGTTATCACGGTGAAGTAGAGGCAGTCGAGCAGCGAATGTTCGGGCTTCAGCGCCTTCGAGCCCAGCGTGCCGGCCGCTATTACCACCAGCACCACTAAGAAGGCCGTAACGAGCCGCTTGAGGCTCGTCCGGTATTCCTCCATCAGGTAGCTGTCGCGCACCCCGAGCGGGTTCTCCGCGCTCATGTCCCTCCCTCCGCGGCGGGACGGGTCAGTCGTACTCGGCCGCGAGTTCGTCGAAACGCTCTATGCCCAGCGCCTCCCGTTGCAGGCGCATTATCTCCTCTATCGCCCCGGAGGCCAGCACGAGCAGCTCGTTCAGCCGCTCGACCGACACGGAGCCCTTCTCGGCCGTGCCCTGTATCTCCACCAGGGACAGGGACTCGTCCATCACGACGTTGAGGTCGAAATCGGCGCGGGAATCGAGGGCGAAGTCGAGGTCCACCACGGGCTTGCCCTCCACCACTCCCACGCTCACGGCGGCCACCTGGTGGACCATCGGCCAGCGGTAGAGGCGTTCCTCATTGTGCAGCCACAAAAGGGCGTCGTAGAGGGCCACCCAGCCGCCGGTTATGGCCGCCGTGCGCGTTCCGCCGTCGGCCTCCAGAACGTCGCAGTCCACGTAGAGCGTCACGCCGGAGAAGGCGGTGAGGTCGAGCGCCGCCCGCAGCGAGCGGCCCACGAGTCTCTGTATCTCCAGCGAGCGGCTGTCGCTCTTGCCCCGCTCCCGCGCCTTGCGCGGAGAGGTGGAAGCCGGGAGCATGGAGTATTCCGCCGTGAGCCATCCCTGCGTCGCCGGGTCCAGGAAACCGGGCACGCCCTCCACCACCGACACGGAGCACAGCACCCTCGTGCCGCCGCACTCCACGAGCACCGAGCCGGGCGCGCTGCCGATGAATCCCCTGCGGAAGACGTAAGGCCGCACCCCCGCTTCGGAGCGTTTCTTTCCGCTGTCGTCATTCATGGCGTCTCCTCCGAAAGGCGAAGGATTATACCCCGCAGGCCGCAGGAGTCAAAGCACAGCCCTCAGATTATGCGGTGCCTGTCTATCTCCGGGAACATTTTCTGGAAGTAGCGCCCCAGCTTCTCGTTGGTGGGGCCGTACCTGTCGGCGTACATGAACTTCTCGAGGGCGATGCAGAACTCCATGGCGCTGGAGTACCGGTTCGCGGGAAGGGGTTCGAGCGCGCGCATGACTATCTCGTCCAGCTCCGGCGGCACCCGCGGGCTCAGCGAGCTCGGCGGCTTTATGCGGTACTCCTCCATGCGCTTCAGCAGCTCCTCCCTGCTGGAGACGCCGTACACCCTCACGCCGCTGAGAAGCTCGTACAGCACGAGCCCGGCGGAGAATATGTCGGAGCGGTGGTCCGTCCCGGCGGCCGCCGCCTGCTCCGGCGACATGTAGGGCAACTTCCCCATCACCACCCGCCGCTCGTCGGGTATCCCCATGGTGAGCGCCTTCGCTATGCCGAAGTCGGTTATCTTCACGAAGCCGTTGACGTCTATGAGTATGTTGGTGGGGGTGATGTCCCTGTGGACGATGCCGAGGGGCTCGCCGGACGGTCCCCGCTTCGTGTGGGCGTAGTGCAGGCCCCTGCAGACGCGGCTTATTATGAAGGTGCACACGTCCACCGGCATCCTCAGGCGGAGCTGGGTGTGCCGGCGGACGAGGTCCTTCAGGTTGCGGCCGTGCACGTATTCCATCACTATGTAGTAGGAATTCTCCAGCACCCCGAACCCGTACACCTGGACGATGGTGGAGTGGATGAGGTCCGCCACCAGCTTCGCCTCGTCGATGAAGAGCTTTATGTTCCGCTCGGTTACGCCGCGGCCCGGCTTGATGGTCTTTATGGCCACTATCTTCGAGAAGCCCTCCGCTCCCTCCTGGCGGGCGAGATAGATGGAGCCCATCCCGCCGTCGGCTATGCGTTTCAGTATCTTTATCCGCGTCTCGGCCTCGAACTCGTATCCGTCGTCGAACATGTCATGCAATTTAGCACGGCATCGGGCGGTGTCAAGGGAAAGAAGAAGGCCCCGCCGCCGGGCGGGGCCTTGTTGGTCCGCGATCGGAAAGCGGTCAGCGTGTGTCCAGCAGGCGCCTCAGGAACGCCCTCAGGTGCGGCGAGGTGCGGGCCGCCACGGAGGGGGAGAGGGCATAGTAGAGGCCCACCAGGGAGGAACCTTCGAGCGAGGCGCAGAGACTCCTGTCCCTGAAGGCGGTCAGCGCGAGGACCGAGTCGGCGCCCATGGCCCCGAAGGCGGCCGTCGCCACGAAGCAGCCCCCGCCGCCGGCGGACGTGGTGACCCAGCCGGTGGAGCCCACCGAGCCGGCGGAGACGTTGTCGGGCCTGATGGCGCCTTCGCCCGCCTCGATGTACTCGGAGGAAGCGCCGTCCTTGTAGAAGAACACTCCCTTGCCGTCGGGCTTCAGCGCCACCGCTGTGCGGCCGGAAGGCGCTATGCCGCGCTTGAGCGTGTAAATCTCCCACGCCGTGCCGTTGTAGCGGGCCAGCTTCAGCGAATCGGGGCCGTAGTAGAGTATGTTCGGGTAGTCGTCCGGCCCGAGGTCGAGGCTGAGCCCCCTTCCGGAGTTGGAGTCCACGTCCACCTTGTACCTGTGGATCTCGTCCATGAAGACGTGCAGGAACAGCAGTTTGGACTGATCGGCCCGAGACTCGTCGCGGTAGGCCACGTAGAGCTCCCCGCTGCGGCCGACGCGCAGCGCGCACTCCACCCCCACCTTCCTGCCCTCGGATATGACGGTGGGGAACCACTCGCCGTGGAACCGGCGCATGAGGACGAACTTCAGGCTGAAGGCGTCGAAGTAAACCACGACGGGCTCGTCGATGGTGGGATCCATCCCTATGTCGTTGTAGAAGCCCGCGTTGCCTTCTTCCACGATGGTCTCCACCTGGAAGACGCCCCAGGTGGGAACGGTGGCGAGCACCAGGCGGCCGGCGGCGGCGTAGAAGGTGATGTAGATGGTGCCCGTCTCGGAACAGGCCACGTGCGGATTGATGCCGTCGTTGCCCTCGGTCTCGATGCGCAGGCTCACGTAGTCCTCGCTCGTTTCGACCTGAAGCGGCGGGTTGTAAACCAGTACGGCGTCCAGGGCGTCGGGGTCGTAGTACGCCACCACCGGGAAGCCGGCGCGGTCGAAGGCGTGGGATATCCAGTCGGTGGCCGGGACGTTGTGGGCGATGACCGCGGTGTTCCAGGCGCCGCTCACGAAGCGCGCGTACACCAGTTCACCGGCCGTGTTGCGGAAGACAGCGGTGGGCGTGCCGTCGGGAGCGGTCCGCATGGAGACCGGCCCGCCGTCCGAGCCCATCGCCGCCGGATCCTCGAGCCCGAAAGCCGGCAGCGCCGCACGGTCACGGAACTCCCAGGTGACGGTGGAGGGCGCGTTGATGGGGCCGCGGAACCAGGGCTCGCCCGAGCTGGGATAGGAACCCGTCCCCGCGAATCCGCTGCACACCTTGTCGCTGTTCACGTAGCGGCAGAAGCCGTACACCACGTCGCCTGCGAAGTACCAGTACGAACCGGCGGCGGGCCAGCAGACGGCGTCCTCGTTCGGGTTGATTATGGTGAGCTTGTGCTGCAACCGCCAGTCCACCCGCTGGACGATGGGATTGTCCATCACCACCGAATCGGAGGCGGGCGCGTCCTCGGTTGCTTCGACGTTCAGGCCGCCCTCGCTCTCGCTGGACCACTCCGGCAGGTAGCGGCTTCCCTCGCTCGCCGCGGGAGGCACGGCGTTTATGGTCACCTCCGTACCCTCGGGATACCAGCCGGAGGCGTCGGGATCGAATGTGCCGTTGTCGGAAAGCAGCGTCAGGCGGTACTCGACGAGCCACCAGGCGTACTGCTCGATGGGGGAGTTGACGGTAACGTCGGCCACCGGCTCGCCTCCCTCTCGGCGGACGACGCCCGCGCCGACACCGTCCCACCTTAGGAAGGTGTAGCGTTCCTGGTCGTCCGAGGGCGGAGGCGTAGCCACCACCTCTATCTCGGTGCCTTCGTCGTACCACCCTTCCTCAGGCGCGATGGTGCCCACGTTCGTGGCGGCCTTGAAGAAGAACTGCTGCACCCAGGTCCACTCCAGGCGGATGTAGGAATCGATCCTGGTGCTGAAGGCGTTGACGTCGGGGGTGAGCACGTCGCCTATGTAGTAGCCGCCGCAACGGAGCCGCGCGTTCTCGCCGTTGGGTATGCTCTGCGCCACGGTGTAGGATATCTCCGTACCCTCCGGGTACCAGCCGGGCAGGCTGCCCGTTCCGGCGTTATAGTCGTTCACCGACTCGAAGTAGTACTGGGCCTCCCATATCCAGCGGAGGGTGAGGTCGCGGTCGAGCGTGAAGGTGACGGTGAGGGCCGAGCTGCTTATCCCCAGCTCCGGTATCTCGTAGCCCTTGCACTCGTACCGCACCTGGCCCTCGACCTCTATGCTGAAGCGCTCGGCCGTGCAGGTGACCTCGAAGCCGGGATCGTACCAGCCGGCTGGGGTGCCGCTGTAGTCCGGCCGGAGGGAGTCTATCGTGTAGCTGTACTGGCGCAGGTAGGAGGCGGTGTAGACGGTGTCCATGCCGGGTTCGGTGCTTATGGTGTGCGTCCGCCCGCCGTCGTCGCTCCAATGGTCCCAGCGCCAGCGCTTGCCGTTGTCGTCGAACTGGTACTGCGGAGCGGATATCTCCACGTCTTGGTAATACAGGTATTCCCTCGAATCGCCGGACGGCACGTCCTCGCCGTCCACCACTATCACGCCGGGGCCGGGCACCTGATCGCCGAACTGCGTCTGGAAGGTGAGGTCTATCCGGTTGCGGACCACGTGCGGGCCGGTGGTGTGCCATTCGGACCAGTGCCCGTTGAAGAAGGACACCTCGAAGTACACCTGGTCGCTGTCGCAGGCCCAGGACTCCCAGTTGACGTGCCAGAGCCCGTCCGCGGCGCTGTAGTAGGGGTTCTCCAGGTCC
>QNBY01000068.1 GCA_003644275.1 Planctomycetota bacterium | reverse complement strand
CGGGAGGCGGGCGAGCGGATGGCCGACCTGGCGGGCTCCATCGGCGCCGAGCGGGTGTTCGACATGCTGCTGGCCGGCGCGGGCGTGCTCCTGGACCTTTCCTGGGCGGGGCTGCACCACGGAGGGATATCGCCGGAGACGGTGTTCGCCGGGAACGCCGGGCTGTTCACTTTTTCGGCATTCGGGGTGGTCAGACCGGACAGGCTGGAGCGGTTCCGGAAGGGCAGGCTGGCGGTCTGGGACGTGTCGGACCTGTGCGGGACGGCCCTCTTCGTGCTTTCGAGGGGGAAGGCGCGGGAGGTTTCGAGCGTTTCGGAACTAATGGCAAGCGATTTGCTCCCGGATCTCACCGGCGAGGGCGTACCGGAAGGACTCCTGCTTCTCGCCGCCAAGGGCGCGGCGCGGGAGGGTAAGGTACGCTATCGTTCGCTGGGAGACTTCCACCGCGACCTGCTGGCCCTCAAGCGCGGCGAGGGAGAGGAACTCGCCGCGGCCATCCGGGCGGAGGCCGAAGCGGAGCTGCGGAGCGGACCATCGAGAGGTGAGACATGAGAACCATCAGGCTTCTCGTTACGGCGGCGCTTTTCGTGCTCGCGGTGAGCACGGTGTCGAGGGCCGACATAGACGAATTCAAGCTCAAGGACGGCCGCACCGTGAAGTGCGAGGTGCTGTACGTCACCAAGGACGCCATCACCGTGAACCAGTGGATCGGGCGGCTGGGCTACGAGAAGCGCAAGGTGACCTTCAAGTGGGAGGAGCTCGGCGAGGCGGACGCGAAGCGCCTCAAGCTCAAGTTCGGCGTGCCCCTGCAGGGAGGGAGCGGCGGGGACGCCCGGTTCATGCGGGCCGGCAAGAAGATCACCATCACGGGCGGCAAGGTGCTGACGGGCTACGTCATCGAGAGCGAGAGCTCCGAGCGCAACATCTACATCTACACCACCGACGGCAGGCGGGTGAAGGTGAAGCGCGCCAGCATAGAGCGCATGGAAGACGTTACGGTGGACATCCGCAAGTGCCTCCCGCCGCGCAAGCTCTACAAGATAGTGGTGGAGAGCGACTATCCCATCTCGCCCGCCGACCACTTCAGGCTCGCCCGCTACTGCGAGGAGATAGGGGCGCTGAAGGAGGCGGTGGTCCACTACAAGAAGGCGATGGAGGGAGACGAGCGCTACGCGCCCGTGGTGAAGGAGCACGTCGGCGAGCTCGTGAAGGCCTACAAGGAGAAGTACGCGGCCGACCTGCTGGCGCGGGTGAGGTTCTTATACGACCGCAAGAAGTACCGTGAGGCGGCGCGGATACTCTCGCAGATACTGGACTACTACTCCGAGACGGCGGCCGCGCGCGAGGCGAGCCGGTTCCAGCAGAAGATACAGGACCAGCTCGACCTGATAATAGCCAAGCAGGTGGTGGGCGACTACTACTCGCTGATAAAGATCAAGCTCAGGAAGCGCGTCTCCGGCAAGGTGCTGGACGGGCCGTCGCGGCCGGGGTTCCGCGTTACGCTCACCACGGGGCGGGTGTTCGAGGGAGAGCTCACCGACGAGAACGGCAACCCGGTGGCCCCGCCCTCCGCGGACGAGATGGACTTCGAGGGCGAGGAAGAGACCTTCAGCGACGACATGTACATATACATACGCGACGAGCGCGGCGTCATATTCGAGATACCGCGCAACATGATAAAAGAGATGGAGCCGGTGGAGCTCAACAAGAAGACCAAGAAGCCCACCTTCATGGCCGACCACCTTCCCTACCTGAACGGGAAGGATCCCATGCTGTTCCGCGAGATAAGGCAGGAGCTGGCCTACAAGTACGGCATACCGGAGCGCGAGATAAAGGAGATGTGGGACAACCGCGACGTGGAGCGGCGCGACATAAACAACCGGGTGATACGGCCGCGGTTCTCGCAGAAGATGACGGTCCACTACGGGCGGGGGACGTTCTTCTCGCCGAAGCTGGCCCGGAAGAAGAGGCTGCGCCAGAAGTACCCCGTGCCGATGAGCCCGGACGAGTTCTTCGACTCGCTGTCCAACTCCGACAAGTACAACGTGCTTCTCGGCATCCTGGGGGAGAACGCGATGATAGTGATAGAGGACAGCGTGAAGGTGAAGGAGTGCCCGGTGTGCAAGGGCACCGGCAAGGGCAAGGTGCAGGACATAAGGCCGTCCAACCTGCCGAGCCGCATCCGCAACACGAGGCGCTTCAAGAGGCAGCTCGGCTGCGAGGCGTGCCACGGCATAGGGTATTACCTGTCCTTCTCGTTCAAGTAGGGCGCAGGCTTTCGCGCTTCCGCCGCCCGCCGGTGCGCGGGCGGCTTTTTTTCAGGGGCGCTTCCTTGAAGTTTTTCGGCAAGGCGGTGCAATAATATCAGGAAGACGGCCGCCCGGAGGGCAAGATGATGAAAGATGAATTCCCGCTCGGAATAACGTTCGACGACGTGTTGCTTCTCCCGAGGTACAGCGAGATACTGCCTTCCGAAGTGGACACCGCGACGCAGTTCACCCCGCGCGTGAGGCTGGGCATCCCGCTGGTGTCCGCCGCGATGGACACGGTTACGGAGGCGAGGCTCGCCGTGGCGCTGGCCCAGGAAGGCGGGATAGGGATAATCCACAAGAACCTCTCGGTGGAGGCGCAGGCCCGCGAGGTGCGGGAGGTGAAGCGCTCGGCGAACGGCGTCATAGAGGACCCGGTCACCACGCATCCCGACGCCTCCGTGCGCGAGACGCAGCGCCTCATGAACGTGCACAACATAAGCGGGATACCCGTCACCGACGAGGACGGGCGCGTGGTGGGGATAGTCACGCGGCGCGACCTCAAGTTCCCGCGGGACGAGAACATACAGATAAGGCACATAATGACGAAGCGCATCATCAGCGCGCCGGTGGGCACCACGCTGGAGGAGGCCAAGCGGATACTCACCGACAACAAGGTGGAGAAGCTCGTTCTGCTGCGCGGGGACGGGCGGCTCGGCGGGCTGATAACGATGAAGGACATCACGAAACTGGAGCAGTTCCCCAAGGCGGCGCGGGATTCGAGGGGAAGGCTCGTCGTGGGGGCGGCGATAGGGGTGCACGACTTCGAGCGCGCCCAGGCGCTGGTGGACTCCGACGTGGACGTGCTCGTGGTGGACACCGCCCACGGCCACAGCAAGCGGGTGGGGGAGACGGTCCGGGAGCTCAAGAAGGCGTTTCCCGGCCTGGACGTGGTGGCGGGCAACGTGGCCACCGCCGAGGGCGCGGAGTTCCTCGTGAAGGCGGGGGCCGACGCGGTGAAGGTGGGCATAGGCCCGGGCTCCATCTGCACCACCCGCGTGATAGCGGGCGTGGGCGTGCCGCAGCTGTCCGCGCTGTTCTCGTGCATCGAGGCGGTGAAGGGGCGCGTCCCCGTGATAGCGGACGGCGGCATAAAGTACTCCGGCGACATAGTGAAGGCGCTGGCGGCGGGGGCGTCGAGCGTGATGATAGGCTCGCTGTTCGCCGGGACGGACGAGAGCCCGGGGGAGATAATCTACTACCGGGGCCGCTCGTTCAAGTACTACCGCGGGATGGGCTCGCTGGGGGCGATGGTGTCCGGCAGCGCGGACCGCTACGGGCAGAAGGAGACGGGCTCCGACAAGCTGGTCCCCGAGGGGATAGAGGGCCGGGTTCCCGCGAAGGGGCCGCTGGCGGACTACGTGTATCAGCTCGTGGGCGGACTGCGCGCGGGGATGGGATACCTCGGGGCGCGGAACCTCGCCGAGCTCGCCGAGCGGGCGAAGTTCATACGCATAACGAACTCGTCGCTCGTGGAGAGCCACCCGCACAACATAGCCATATCGAAAGCCGCGCCCAACTACCGGCAGGACGCGATGTCCTACGATTCGGGTTCCTGATGGCGGAGGCGCGGGAGACGGGAAGGACGTAATGAGCCCGGGACGCCTTGCGACGTTTGCGTGGGCGGTGTTGCTGGCGCTGCTCGCGCCTGCGGTCGCGGGGTGCGGGCGGACGGACGGGCTGGGGGAGCTGGTCTTCGCGCGGATGCGGGAGGACGGCAAGGCGCTCATCGCCGTCCACCGGCTGGGGGACAGGCTTCTGCTCACGGTTTCCGAGGAAAAAGGGACGCCCGCCCAGCGCTTCGCGGGAGGGCCGCGCGCCGTCTGGCTGGACGGACGGGTGGCCTGCGAGGTCGTGGAGGACGGCCGGAGGCGGTTGGCGGTGTACGGCTCGGACCTGAAGGGGCCGCCGCGCTTCGTGTCGTCGCGCCCGTCGGGCTCGCCGCGGGTGGTGAAGGGGAGGCTGTACTACCTGGCGCTGGACGGCGGCAAGTGGAGGGTGTATTCCACCTCGCCCGCGGACTGGCTCGAAGTCCCGCTGACTCCGCCGGACGCGGACGTGGCGGCGTTCGACGTGCTGCCGGACGGCGACGTGTGGCTGGTGGTCAGGGACGAAGCGGGATGCGCCTCGCCCTTCCGCGCCAGGATGGGAGAGGCGAGGCTCGGCGTTTCCCCCGAGCGGGTGGAGTGGATACGCTTCGACTGGCCCGCGATGCTGGGTTCCGCGCCGTTCAGGGGCTCTCTCGCCTACTACGACGTGGCAGTGGGACTGAAGCGGGTGGTGAAGGGGCTTGCCTTTCCGCCCGTTCCCTTCGTCGCCGCGAGCCGCGACGGGAAGGCCGTCTGCGTGGGCGTGGAGGGGGGCGTCCGGCTGTACTCGGTGAGGCTGAAGAAAGACGGCGGCTTCAAAGCGAAGATAAGGCCGGAGGATTTCGAGGGAGAGGGGCCGAGGGGGGCGGTCGTGCCGCTCGAAGAGGGCTTCCTCTGGAACACGGAGCGGGCGGTCATGCGCATGGACGAGAGGGGATCGTCGGAGCGCGCGGGTACGGCCTGGCCGTTCCGGCTGGAGAAGGTGCTGGGGACGCACGGCGGCGCGGTGCTGGCGTCGCTCGCCGCCGACGGACGCCCCGCCCGCCTGCCCGCCCTGGTGAAGGACGACGGCTACGAGATATTGCCCCTCTTTCCGTTCCTGGCTAAGGAAGCGCGCCGGTTCTCGTGGTCGAAGGGGCTGTTCCGGCCCGATTTCCCGCGCATAGCGGCCGCCTCCGACCCGCCGCCCCTGCTGGAGCCCGGCCCGGCCCCGCGCTTCCCCGCGCCCCGCGGCAGGATGCCCGTCGCGGAGACGGCGGTAGCCGAGGGCAGGGTGGAGGACGCGCTGGAGATGTACGACGACAAGGGAGACGCCTACGTCCTCAGGGCGGGGGAGCTCTTGCTGTTCCACCTGGGGAGGCGCAAGGAGGCGCTGGACCGCTTCGCGCGGGTGTCCGCGCCGGAGGACAGGCGGCGGGTGGACCTCTACCTGGACCTGCTGACGGAGCGCTCGGACAAGCTGCGGCGTTCCTACCGCGCGGCCTTCCTGGCGCGGGACGGGGGCGACGTTGAGAGGATGCTCCGGGAGGGGAAGTACTACTTCCGCAAGATCACGGCCTCGACGTTCGATCCGGAGCTGTTCGGCCCGGCCGTCGAGTGGCTCGCCTGGCGCGGGCGGACGAAGGAAGCGGCGGCGCTCGTCGAGAGGGCGGAGAAGCGCGCGGCTGGAGGGCGCTTCAAGCGTGAGGTTCTGCGCATACGGGCGGCGTTCCACAGGCTCGCGGGCGACTACGGGGCGTTCGCGCGGGACATGGAGGAGCTGGCCGCCGGGGACGCGGAATCCGCGCCGGAATACCGCAAGGCGGTCGTCTCGCTGGCGGTGGAGAAGGGGTTGCAGCTGCCGGCGGCCCGGCGCGCATTCGACGAGATGTTGCGCTTCAAACTGCCCTTCGAGGAGGCGGTGGGGCTCAGGGTGCAGGCGATGATCGCGGCGGCGCTGCTGGAGAAGGACCCGGCGCGCACCCAGGAGGAGGCGAACTACCTCGCCTGGGGCGCATACCGGGATCCGGCGTCGGCGGCGGAGGCGGGAGCGCTGGCGGTGCTCTGCTGCGACGTCTTCTCGCAGGCCGACGGGACGGTGGTGCTGAGGCGGTTCTGCACCAACCCGCGGGTGATGGTGAGGGCGGCGGTGCCCGCGGTGTGCCGCTACGCCCTCGACAGCGCGGTGATGCGGCTGCCCGCGGAGGTCTTCGAGAAGGGGCCGGAAGCGCTGCCGGACTGGTTCCGGGCGCGGTGCAGGCTCATGCTCTCGTTTCCCGAGCTGAAGGAAAGGGTTCCGGAGCAATGCCTGCGCTTCCTGGCGGGAGTGGAGTGCGACGCCGGGCGGCTCGCGGAGGAACTGGCGGGCGGAGACGGCGGGGCGACGGCGCGGCGGGTGCGCGACCTCGCCGCCTTGCTGGGCGCGGCTGAGGGCGCGAAATGGGCCGAGGGCGCGGCGGTGTGGGCCGCCTTTCCCTTCTTCGGAGGACCCGGCGTGGTGTGGACCCGCTTCCCGCT
>QNBY01000067.1 GCA_003644275.1 Planctomycetota bacterium | reverse complement strand
CTCGTTCACCTTGTCGTTGGCGGTCTCACCGTAGTCTCGGGTGACCTCCATGTGAACGTCGGCGGGGAGTATTTCCTTCTTGAGGCGCTCCGCCTCGCGTATCAGGTCCTCGGCCACCCAGACGGCGTTGGTGCCTTTCTTCTTGGCGAAGCAGAGGGTGACGGCGTTCCAGGTCTTCGACCTTTGTTCCTCGTCCACGCCGGAGGCGGGGCCGTAGCCGAAGCGGGTGTAACTTTTGACTTCCTCGGGTCCGTCGAGGACGCGGGCGACGTCCTTCACGTACACCGGCCTGCCCTGATAGACGCCCACGACGAGGGTCTCCACGTCGCGCTTGCTCATCAGGAAGGGGCCGGTGGTGACCTTCATCTCGCCGTTGAAGCGCTCGAAGGCCCCGGCGGTGAGCGAGGCGTCCGCCCCCTGGAGCGTCTTGGCCACCTGGAGGGGGGAGACGTTCATGCCCGCGCAGAGGTCGGGGTCTATCTCCACGCGAATCTCGCGCTTTCGACCGCCCGTTATGCCGGTGCGGGATATGTCCTTCACGGAGTCGAGGCGGGCGAGGAGTTCTTCGCCCATGCGGTGGAGTTCGTGGTCGTCGTAGCGATCCGAGAAGATGGTGAGGTTCACGATGGGGACGTCGTCCACCTCGACCGGCTTCACGAGCCAGGAGGTGACGCCGGGCGGGACGAGGTCGAGGTTCATGTTTATCTTGTTGTAGAGCTTGACGAGGGAGTCCTCGCGGTCCTCGCCCACGTAGAAGCGGACGGTGGCCACCGCGAAGTCGCGGTAGGAGGTGGAATAGACGTACTCCACACCGTCTATCTGCCAGAGGATCTTTTCGAGGGGAGTGGCGACGAGCGTCTCCACTTCCTCGGCGCTGGCGCCGGGGAAGAAGGCGTACACGTCGGCGAGGGGGACGATTATCTGCGGCTCTTCCTCGCGGGGCGTGAGGAGCACGGCGGAGATGCCGAGGGCCACGGCGAGGATGAGCAGCAGGATGGAGTTCCTCGTCTCGAGGAAGTAGTCCACCGTTCCCCGGACGAAGCCTTTCTCGGAGCTCATTCCTTCCCTCCGGCGTCCACGACGTCACCGGGCTTCAGGCCGCTGAGGACCTCGACCTTGTCGCCGAAGGAGCGGCCGAGCTTGACGTAGCGCATGACGGCGAAGCCGCCTTCCTTCGCCCGGACCATGGTGAGCATCCCCACGCGGCGGACGGCGGAGGAAGGCACGAAGACGGCGTCGTGCACCGCCACGGGTATGGCGACGCGGGCGAACATGCCGGGGAAGAGCTTCTCGTCGCCCTCCACGGCGACCTTCACCATGAAGGTGCGGCTCATGGGGTCGGCGGAGGGGACTATCTCGGTGACCTTGCCCTTGAGCTTGAGGTCGAGGGCGTCCACGACTACGTCGTACTCGTCGCCTATCTCGACCTTGGTGAAGAGGGCCTCGCGGACGAGGGTGGAGACCTCGAAGCCGCCCTTGGAGTAGAAGTCCACGAGGGGCTTTCCGGGATAGACGAGGTCGCCGGGGTCCACGAAGGTCTGGCCGATGAAGCCGTCGGCGGGGGCCTTGACTTCGGTGTAGGAGAGGGCGATGCGGGCGCGCTCGACCACCTGTTCGGCCTGCTTGACGCCGAGCTCGGCGGCCTCGACGCCGGAGCGGGCCTGCGCTACGCCGGCCTGGGCGGCCTTGACGGCCTCCTCGGCTTGCTTTATGCCGTCCTCGGCGGTCCTGACGGCGAGCTTGGCCTGCTCGGCCTGGGCCTTGGCGGCCACCCACGCGGCCTTCATTGCGTCGTATTGCTGCTCGGAGACGCTGCCGGAGGCGAAGAGCTTCTCTATGCGGCGGAAGTCGGCCTCCGCGCGGCGGTAGTTCTCCTCGGCGGCGGTGAGGCCCTGCAACGCCTGGGCGCGGGCGAGCTCGGCCACGCGCTTGCCCGTGAGGGCCTGCTGGTGCTGCGCCTGGGCCTGGAGAAGCATCTGCGCCGCCTGCTGGCTGCGGACCTTGGCCATTTCGAGGCCCTTCTCGGCCTCGCGCAGCATGGTCATGTACTCGCGGTCGTCTATCTTGAGGAGTTTCTGTCCCTTCTTCACCCGATCGCCGTCGCCGACGAACACCTCGATCACCGTGCCGTTCACCTGGCCGGAGATCATGGACTGGGTGACGGACCGGACGGTGCCCACGCCGTAGTAGTACTCGGTGAGGGGCTCGGCGGCGACGGTGTAGCCCGCGCCGCCCTTCCAGTGCTCTCCGACGGGGCCCGGGTGTTTCCCGGGATGGATGCGGCCCGGCGTGAAGACGCCGGTCAGATACATGATGATGAGCGCCAGCCCGCCGAGCGAGCAGAGCGCGAACACTATCTTATTCCTCGTCATCGCGTTCGTCCTCCGTGTCGGATTTCACGAGGAGGCATCCCCTGACGCACTCCAACAGCAGGGAAAGGTCATCCCCTATGACCCGGTACACCACGCGCGTGCCGTGGCGGCTGCGGCGCACGAAGCCGCTGGCCCAGAGCTTCTGGAGGTGCTGGGAGACCACCGCCTGCGGCGCGCCTACCTCCT
Organism: Planctomycetota bacterium; assembly: GCA_003644275.1. Classification (GTDB taxonomy): domain Bacteria; phylum Planctomycetota; class B143-G9; order B143-G9; family B143-G9; genus B143-G9. The sequence goes on along the minus strand of QNBY01000067.1, from coordinate 3,854 downwards.
CGGCGAGTCGGTTCACCGAGGAAGGGCCGTCGAGCAGCACCTCGACGATCTTCACCCTCAGCGGATGGGCGAGCGCCTTGAACCTCTCGGCGAGCACCGCAAGCATTTCGTCGTCCCATTTCCTCATGGCGGTTTCCGGGTCGGTGTCGTCCATTAGTATATTGCTATATTAGCATATTCTAATATAGTGTCAAGTTTTTCGCCTTCCCGGAGAGGACGAGGGGGGCTCAGGAGATGCCGGCGAGGCGGGCGAGTTCGCGGACGAGGTCGGTCAGGCCGAAGCCGGTGGCGGCGCTGATGGGGAAGACGCGGCGGCCGATGCGGCGGGAGAGGCGTTCGAGGACTTTCTCCCAGCCGTCCAGGTCGCACTTGTTGAGAGCGACGAGTTCGGGGCGGCCCATGAGCTCGGCGGAGTAGAGCTCGAGCTCGCGGCGGATGCGGAAGTAGTTGTCCACGGGGTCGGAGCCGTCGAGGGGGCGCACCTCCACGAGGTGCAACAGCACGCGGGTGCGCTCCACGTGCCGGAGGAACTCGTGTCCCAGGCCCGCGCCCGCGTGCGCGCCCTCGATGAGGCCGGGGATGTCGGCGAGCACCATGGTTCGGCCGCCGCCGAGGTCCACGACGCCGAGGGAGGGGACGAGCGTGGTGAAGGGGTAGTCGGCTATCTTGGGGCGCGCGGCGGAGAGGCGGGATATGAGGGTGGACTTGCCCGCGTTGGGGAGGCCGATTATGCCCACGTCGGCGATGAGCTTCAGCTCCAGCAGCAGCCGCCTGGTCTGACCGGGCTCGCCGTCCTCGGCGATGCGGGGCGTTTGACGGGTGGAGGTGGCGAAGCGGGCGTTGCCGCGGCCGCCCTTGCCCCCGCGGGCCACCACCACTTCCTGGCCCTCTTCCTTCAGGTCGGCGATGATCTCGCCGGTGTCGGCGTCTCGGACCACGGTGCCGCAAGGGACGTCGAGCACGAGGTCCTCGCCGTCGCGGCCGGTCATCTTCTTGCCCATGCCCGGCCTTCCGTTCTCCGCCTTGAAGGAATGGACGAAACGGTACTTGTAGAGGGTGTCCATGTCGCGCCGGGCGCGGAGCACCACGTCGCCGCCGCGGCCGCCGTCGCCGCCGTCCGGCCCGCCCTTGGGCACGTACTTCTCGCGCCTGAAGGAGATGCAGCCGTCGCCTCCCTTGCCGGAGGAGACCTCTATCACCACCCGGTCAACGAACATCGCCGCCGCCGTAGAACCTCACGGAGAGGGAGGAACGCGCGAGCTGTATGTAGTGGAGGGCGGACTCGGCCAGCGCCTCCACCTCGGCGTCCGTGAGCCCGCGCACCACGCGGGCGGGAGAGCCCAGCACGAGGGAGCGGGGCGGGTAGCTCTTGTTCGGGGGAACCACCGAGCCCGCCGCCACGATGGAGTCGGGGCCTATCCGCGCGCCCGCCAGCAGCACCGAGCCCATGCCCACGATGGTGCGGTCGCCCACCGAGGCGCAGTGCACGACGGCGGAGTGGCCGATGGTGACGTAGGAACCCACCTCGAGCGGCACGCCGGGGTCGCAGTGGAGGACGGCGTTGTCCTGTACGTTGGTGCCGTCGCCCACGGTTATCCTCGCCTCGTCGCCCCGCAGCACGGCGCCGAACCATACGTTCACGTCCTCGCCGAGCCTCACGTCGCCGCAGACCACGGCGCCGGGGGCGATGTACACGAAGCCCTTTCCTTCCTCCCTTGGGATTCTCCGCATGGGTGCCGCCACGTCGCGCCTCCCGCCTTGCTCGTTTCCGCGCGCCCCGGACAGGATTGCCGGGGGCGAAAAAGGACATACCTTATCATGTTCCGGCCGAGGCTCGGCCGGCTCGAACGGATCAGACAAGGAATTGTACCCTTTTTCCACCGACCGGGAGCGTGTGATGAGCGTAAAGAAGATACTCGCCGGCATCGTGATAGTGGGGCTCGTCGCGGCGGGGGTGTTTCTGTACAACCCGCTGAGGGCGAAGATGTACCTCGGTAAGATGAAGGACTTCGATCCCAACACGCCGCAGAGCTTCGACCGGGTGCGGAATGCGGGAGTGAGGGGTTTCATAGCCATGAAGGGTTCGGCGGTGCCGTACCTGATAGAGGCTCTGAAGGATTCGGATCCTCACGTCAGGGCCGGCGCGGCGGTGGCGCTGGGGAACATTCCGCCCCGCCCGGAGGCCGAGAAGGCGCTGATAGAGGCGCTGAAGAACTGCAAGGGCGACGAGATACGGGCCTACTCGTGGGCGCTCTCCCGCTACGGCTCGAAGTGCGCGCCGGACGTGGCGAAGCTTCTGGACGATCCGTCTCCCGCGGTGAGGGCGGCGGCGCTGCGCGTTCTGGGAGGGTTCCACCTGAAGAAGTACGCGCCGCGCATAGCGCCGTTCTTGAAGGACGAGTCGCTCGACGTGGCGGTCGCGGCCGCGCGGGCGCTCGAGTTCACGCCCTGGCCGCCCGCCGTGCCCGACCTGATAGCGCTCGCCCGGAAGCTCGCGGCCAAGGGCATGAAGAAGGAGCTCGACCACGTGTGCGCGACGCTGCGGGCGTCGGTGGATCCCTCGGTGAAGGAACACGTGTTCGCGGTGCTGGGGGACGGCTCGGTGAAGCCGCTGCTCGACGCCTGCCGGAGCTGGGCGGGCAAGCTCCCGCCGCCCGAGCTCGTGCCCTACCTGTGCAAGGCGGTGGTGTCCTCCAACAAGGTGGAGAGGGAGTCGGCGTTCGTCATTCTCAAGGGGCTGAACGCCGCGGACATAGAGACGGTGGCTCTGGCCGCGTTGTCCTCGTCCGATCCGGCCTCCCGCATAAAGGCGCTGGAGATGCTGTACGACGTGGGCTCGGAGAAGTGCATAAAGGCGGTGATGGCCGCGGCGGAGGACGAGGACAAGGAAGTGGCGTCGGCCGCGCTGAAGACGCTCGGCAAGGTGGTGGCCCGCAACAAGATAGGCTGGGCGCCCGTGCTGTCCACCTCTCAAAAGGACAACCCGCGGGAGGAGTACATCCTCTTCGCCATCGGGAAGCTGAAGGATCCCGCGCTGCGCTTCGCGGCCACGGAATGCCTCGAGGCGCTGACCGCCCGGAACGGCGGGACCGACTACGAGGACTGGAACAACTGGTGGTACGACTTCAAGAACACGGAGAAGTACATCCGGGAGCTTTCGGCCACGCTGAAGAGGCTGGACGACATAAACCTCGGCGAGTCCAAGACGAAGGAGAACTTCGAGAAGGCCAAGAAACTGGTGGACGAGGCCGAGAAGTTGGTGGAGAAGCTGGAGGAGATAGCGGCCCGCAATCCCAAGATATCCCGCTGGGTGGAGAAGCAGCGCAAGAAGCTCAACATCTTCAAGTACTCCATCGAGAAGTACCGGCCGCTGGACATAATGAACTGACCGTCTTCCCCCGGAGGTGGAGGGTGCGCATCCTGACGGCGGGACCGGGGGCGGTGGGGTTGTTTCTGGCCTCGCGCCTCTCGTCCGTCGCGGAGGTCGTCCTGCTGCACCACGACCGCGCCGCGGCGGCGGAGCTGACCGAGCGCGGCTTCGAGTTGCGCGCGGCGGCCGGGCCTCCCCGGCGTTTCCGCCTTCCCTGCGTCGTCGATCCCCCCGAAAGCGCGGACCTGCTGCTGGTGACGGTGAAGACCGGCGCCCTGCCCGCCTTGCTGGAATCGCTCTCCGGTCTCCGGGTCGGGGCGGCGCTCTCCGTGCAGAACGGGCTCGGCAACTGCAAGAGGCTGGCCGCCCGGTTCGGAGCGGACAGGGTGTACGGGGGGGTGTTCACCTACGGCCTGCACCTCACGGACCGGCGGGCGGTGACGGCGGCGGGCGAAGGGGAGCTCGCCGTGGGCCCCTGGGGCGG
>QNBY01000066.1 GCA_003644275.1 Planctomycetota bacterium | reverse complement strand
GCTGGCGCTCGCGGCCGCGGCGGGCTGCGGCACGGCGGGTCGTCCCGCGGCGCGCGAGGGCGCGGCGGTGCTCGTGTTCCACGCCGAGCGGGGGCGGCTGTCGTGGATACGCACCACGATGAACCGGGCGGGCCCGGAGGTGCCGATGACCGGCGAGGTCTCGGCGGCGGTCCCCGGCGCGCCCGGCGCGGCGGTCCATTCGAGCCCGGCGGACGCCCGGGGCGCGGCGGCGCTCGCGGAATGGCTCGGCGGCGCTTACGCCTTCTTCCGCCGCTTCGGCTTCGACGGACTTCCGGCGGTGGAGCTCGACGTGCGGCGGACGCCCTCCCTTCCCTCCGAATGGCGGGCGTCGCTGGAGGAGAACAAGCTCCGCGCGCCGCTGTTCTGCACCTCGGGCGCGCCGGTCCGAACGGCGGGCCGCTGGAAGCGGCTGGACGATGCGGCCGCGGCTCAGTTGCTGGGGATATTCCACGAGCTTTTGGAGCGGGCCATGCTGTTCGGCGGCGGGCCGCGGCTCGACGACGGGCGGCTCCGGTGGTTGAGGGAAGGGCTCGCTACGTTCCTGCCCGCGCGGGCGCTGGACGAGGCGTTCGTGTGCGACCCGTTCCGGGGCAGCAAGCTGGAGACGAAATACTACTACGCCACCGCCTACGGGGCGAAGCTGGTGAGGTGGACGGAGCGGAAGGGCGTATCGTGGAACGCCGCCTACGCCGCCTCGCTCGGCTTCATGTACGCGGCCTACGAGGCCACGAAGGGGCGGTTTCCCGTCCGCTTCCTCGCGGGCCTGAAGGAAGGGCGCGAGCCGCGGGCGCTGCTGGCGCAGGTGCTGGGATGCGATCCCGCGCGGTTCGCGGCCTCGATAAGGCGGCCGGTTCCCGGCCTGCTTCCGGCGGCGGGAGAAGAGGGGCTCCGGGTTCCCGACGGGTTCGAGAGCGCCGACGCTCCCGGCCTGAAGGGGGGCGACGTCCTGTTGTCGGTGGACGGGCGGCGGGTGACCACGCAGCGGGAGCTGGACGAGGCCCTCTGGCGGGCGGGGGCGAGGGAGGAGTTCATCATCACGGTCCGGCGGGCGAGGGCGGTTCTGGACCTGCCGTGTATGCCCGTTCGGCCCAGGAACGCGCTGGAAGGGAGGGAGCGGTGAGGACTTTCAAGGGAGTGATCGCGGCCGCGGCGCTCGTGCTCCTCACCTACGCGGCGTACCGCGCGGGGTGGCTCGGCGGGGTGAAGGTCTCCGGGGCGAGCTTCCGCGCGCCGGCGGGGGAGGCCCTGTCGGGAGTGGGGAAGAAGCGGGGCTTCCTCTTCGAGTGGGAGGTGGAGGGACCGGGGGCGAAGGAAGTGATAGAGGCCCTCGCGGCCGACCGCCCGGCCTGGGTGCTCTCGCCGGAGGAGGCGGCCGCCGAGCGGACGATAGAAGCGCTGACCGACGAGGTGATGGGGGATCTGCCCGAACCCTACGCGAAAGCGGCGAAGGAGAGGTCGGCTCCGGTGTTCCGGGTGAAGGGCGCGGCATCCCTGAAGCGGGGGGAGCTGTCGCTGGAGTTCACCGTCTCGGCCGAGTACGGGGGCCGGGAGCTGTCGCGGAAGGGCGGCGCGCGGGTGGAATGGCGCGCCCACGGCGTCTATCCGCCCTCGCTCACGCTGGAGCGGGCGGCCTCCGTCCTCGCGGCGGTGCTGAAGGAGGGATTCACGGAGCTGATCGAAAGGGACGGAGAGGTGTCTCTTGATCGCTGAAACTCTCGCCCATCTGCCGCCCTGGTTGCGGGCGCTGAAGACCGTGAGACGGATGAGGGGATACACCCTCACCGGCGCCGCGGAGGAAGCGGGCATCTCGGCGTCGCTGCTCTCGCGCGTGGAGCGCGGGGAGCGCGAGCCCGACATCTCGCTCGTGGAGCGGTTGTGCGAGCTGTACGAGGCGCTGCCGTGGACCATATTGACGGGGATGCCCGAACCCGGCGAATGGCGTCGTCCGAACGAGCCTCCCGGGTTTCGATTGCGCAGGCTGCGGCTGACGCGGGGCATGGCGTCCTGCGAGCTGGCGAAGCAGGCGGGATGCTCGCCGGTGAAGCTCTCGCTGGTGGAGCACGGCAAGAGGCGGCTCACCGTCCGCTTCCTCGTGCGTTGCCTGGACGCGCTGGAAGCGCCGCCCGCGGAGTTCTTCACGCCGCCCGCCTCGGTCCACCTGGTGGATTTCTCCGTCACCGGGGCCGCCGCCGCGGGGGAGAGCGGGGTGGGAATAGCGGGCGGGGACATAATCGGCAACGCGCTGCTCCCGATAGAGAGGAAGGGGCCCGTGCTGGCGCTGGAGATAGTGGGGGATTCCATGTCTCCCTACTACATAGAAGGGGACGTGGTGTTCTGCTCGCCGGGGATAGAGCCGCGGTCGGGCAGGCCGGTGGTGGCGAAGCTGAAGGACGGAACGGCGCTGTGCAAGCTGCTTCTGGACCGCAAGGACGGCGTGGTGGTGCTGGGCTCGTACAACTCCGCCTACGAGCCGCTGGAGGTGGAGGCCGAGGAGATAGAGGCCATCTGGCCCGTCCTGGGCTCATACCGGCGGGAGAGGCGGTGAACGAGACCATCACGCTCGCCACGGTCCGCACCTCGGGGCATCCGTGGATATTCCGCCGCATGTTGGCGAAGGGCGGGCGCAGGCCGCCCAACGGGGCCGCGGTGGACGTGAGGGACCGCAACGGCGCGTTCGTGGGGGTGGGGCTGTACAGCTCGCGCTCGAGCATAGCGGTGAGGCTCGTCGGCGACGAGGAGGGGCGGCCCGTGGACCGGGCCTTCCTGCGGGAGAGGTTCGAGGCGTTGCGCGCGCTGAAGGAGGAGCTGGCCGGAGAGGGGACGGACGCCTTCAGGCTGGTGAATTCGGAGGGCGACGGGCTCTCGGGGCTCATAGTGGACAAGTTCGGGAAGGTGTTCACGGCCGACGTGCGGGCGTGGGGATGGTACGCGCGCCTGGACGAGGTGAGGGGAGCGCTGGAGGACGCCTTCGGGGAGGTGCGGGAGTTCCACGCCGTGGCTCCCGCGGAGGTGAAACGGACGGAGGGATTCGAGCTTCCGCCCCCGCCCGCGGGCAAGAGGGTGGAGTTCCGCGAGAACGGGCTCCGCTTCCGCTTCGTGCTGGAGGAGGCGCACAAGACGGGCTCGTTCCTCGACCAGCGGGAGAACCGGGCGCTCGTGAGGCGTCTCGCGCGGGGCCGCGTCGTGCTGGACTGCTGTTGCTACACGGGAGGCTTCGCCCTCAACGCCGCGGCGGGAGGCGCGGAATCGGTGTGCGGGGTGGACCTGGACGAGAAGGCGGTGGCCGCGGCGAAGAAGAACGCGGACCTGAACGGGCTGAGGGTGCGCTTCGTGCACGCCGACGTGTTTCCCTACCTGCGGGACAGGGTGCGGACGGGCAACCTCGCCGACCTGCTGGTGCTGGACCCGCCGAAGCTCATACGGTCGCGGGCGGAGTTCGAGGAAGGCCGCAGGGTGTACTACGACATGAACCGCACGGCGATGGCGGCGGTGAGGAAGGGCGGGTTCCTCTTTTCCTTCTCGTGCTCCGGCCTGCTGGGGGAGGAAGCGTTCCTGAAGATGCTGAGGGAAGCGGCGTGGGCGGCGGGCAGGCAGGCGCAGGTGTTGAGGCTCGTGGGGGCGGCCCCCGATCATCCCTTCCTGCTCACCGCGCCGGAGGGCAGGTATCTCAAGGGGGCGCTGCTCCGGCTGCTTTGAGGGGCGCGAGGGAGACGGAAGAAAGAAAGAGGGCGGCGGGAGAACCCGCCGCCCTCTCGCGTTCGGGGAGTGAGGGAGGAAAGGGGGATCAGTCCTCGCCTTCCTTCTTCTCCACCTTTTCCACCCATTTTTCGAGCTTGCGGGCGGCTATGTCGCGGCCGCCGATGCCGAAGGCTATGGCCACCGCCACCGCCACGGAGCCCAGCAGGAGGCCGAAGGCGATGTTGATTATCTCGTTGGCGAGGCCCATCTGGCGGAGGGCGACGGCGGAGGCGAGGACGATGACGGCCACGCGGGCGGCGGTGGAGAGCAGGGGCGCGTTGGAGCTGCCGCTGTCGCGCACGAGGCGGGCGGCGATGTCCGCGAGGTAGAGCCCCAGCAGGAAGATGACGAGGCCGAGCAGGACGTGGCCCGCGAAGAGAAGGAACTCATGCAGCAACCCGGCGAGCTGGGTGAAGCCGATGACGTTGCAGGCCTCGACGGCGGCTATGAGCACGACGGCGAGCATGAGCAGCTTGCCCGCCACGGCGGAGGGCCTGCGGCTCTCGGGCAACTCGGAGCGCGTGAGCTTGAGGTTCACCATGAGGGTGTCGAAGCCCGCGCGGGCGAGGAACTCGGTGAGCAGGGAGCCGAGGGCGCGGGCGACGAACCAGGCTATGCCGAGGATGATGACGCCCGCGAACAGGGCGGGTATCACCTTCAGCACGGACTGCAGGACCTCGCTCGCGGGCTTGGTGATGGATTCGAGGGAGAGGGCGTCGAGCGCGCCTATGAGGACGGGGAACAGGACGAGCAGGAAAGCGGTGAGGCCGAGCAGGCCGGAGATGGTGCGCTTCTCGCCGCTCCCCGCGAGGCCCAGTTTCTCGCCGAGCCCGTCCGCGCCCGCGGCGGCGGTAACGTGCTCCACGACGTGGCGCACCACCTTCGCGATGAGCCAGCCGACGAGGAGTATGACGGCCGCGCCGAAGAGGTTGGGCAGGAAGAGCAGCACCTTGTCCACCATGGAGCGGACGGGGGAGAGGAGCCCCTCGAGCTCGAGCGCGCCGAGTATGGCGGGCAGGAAGAGCAACAGCACCAGCCAGTACACGGCGTCGCCCATGGTGCGGGAGAGGGGGATGTCCTTGAGTTTTTCCTCACCCGTCTTCTCGCCGAGCTTCTTCCCGAGGTCGCTGGCCCGCACCACGCCCTCGGTGAGCTTGCGGCCGAGGGTGGCGCAGAGGAAGGCGATGAAGGTGAGCACCACGGCGGCCAGTATCTTGGGCAGGTAGGCGAATATGCCGTCCAGGAACTTGTTTATCGGGCCGGTGACCGCCTCCAGCTTCAAGAACTCGAAGAAGGCCACGAACACGAAGAGCATGAGGAACCAGAAGACGGTGCGGGATATCCAGCGGGCGAAGTCGGCCTTCTTTTCCTCGCCCGGCTCCCCGACGAGGCCGGAGAGCTTCCGGTCGAGTTCGGCCTTGCCCATGAACCTGTACACCAGGCCCGCTATGAGGCGGGCGATTCCCCAGCCGAGGATGAGGACCACGATCGCGGCGAGCGCGTTCACCACATGTTCGCCGAGGAGGGATCCGAGCTTTTCGTAGAAATCCTTGATACTTTCCACACCTCACCTCCTTTCTCGAAAGATGCGGAGCGCGGTCCGGCACGGCGGGCCGCACTTCTTTTTCCTATTATATACGCAAAAAGGATGAGATGCGAGGAAGCCGTTCAGGGAGCGGAGAGGAAGGGGGCGATGAGCTCCAACATGCCGGTGAGGGCGCGGACGTCGGTCTCGTCGAAGGCGGCGGGGCGGTCGCTATCCAGGTCGAGCACGGCCGCGAGGCGTCCGGCGGCGTCGAAGACGGGGAGGACGAGCTCGGAGCGGGAGCGGGGGTCGCAGGCGATGTGGTCGGGGTCGGCGGTTACGTCGTCCACCAGGACGGGGCGGCGTTCCCGCGCGGCCCGGCCGCATATCCCCCTGTCGAGGGAAATCTCGATGCAGCCGGGCGTGCCCTGGTAGGGGCCCACGAGCAGCCGCCCGCCCGCGAGTCTGTAGAAGCCCACCCAGAAGACGTGGGGCTGGAGGGTCTTCACGAGCGAGCAGAGGGTGGACATGAGCGCGACGGCGTCAGGCGGGGGCTCGATGCCGGAGATCATGTCCTCCAGGGCGCGGCGCGCGAGGCGGTAGGCTTCCTCGCGGGAGAGGGGGGAGGCGTCGAGAGGCTCCCACGTCATCCGTCATTTTCCCTCGGAAATGGTTTGCCGCACGATCTTTTCGAGGCGCTCGAAGGCCGCGGGGAGGGAAGCGGCGTCGCGGCCGCCCGCCTGGGCGAGCTGGGGCCTCCCGCCGCCCTTGCCGCCTATGACCGCCGCCACCTCGCGGATGAGTTTCCCGGCGTGCCAGCCGCGCGCCACGAGCTCGTCGTCGAGGCGGAGGATGAGCGTGACGCCGTTCTTACCCCGCCCGGCGAGCAGGAGGACGCCGCCCTTCACGCGGGACTTCAGGGAGTCCATCACGGAGCGCATGACGTCGGGCTCGGCCTCGCCGAGGTCGAGGGCGAGGACGGGCACGCCCGCTATATCGCGGGGCCTCGCGTCCGCGGCCGCCTTCTTGAGCGAGGACTCCCACACGGCCTTGAGCTCGCGCTGGAGGGCCTTCGCCTCGTCCAGCAGGGCGGCGACGCGCTCGGGGGCCTCGGCGGGCCGGACGCCGAGCCTGCGGGAGAGGGCGGAGAGGGCGTCGAAGGCGGAGCGGGCCGCCTCGACGGCTCCGAGGCCGGTAACGGCCTCGATGCG
>QNBY01000065.1 GCA_003644275.1 Planctomycetota bacterium | reverse complement strand
CGGGAGGGGGCTCATCCGGCTTACGGGAGCGGGCGGCGTCCTTGCTTGCCGGGCCCTGCTTGTCTTCCTTGCGGCCGCCTTCCCTGGAGCGGTCCGCGGACGAGTCGCCGCCGGACGGCTTGCGCGAGCGGCGGCGCGGCCTGCGCCTGCGGCGGGAGCGCGAGGAGGCGGAGAGGATCTCCGCCGTCCGGTAGCGGACGGGCTCGGGCACGGGGAGGAGGGCGGGGAGGAACTTCCTCACGGCGGTGGCCAGGGCGGTCAGGGCGAGGCCGCCGAAGAAGCCGGTCACGAGGAAGCCGAGGGAGAGCCTCCGGCCGAAGTCCGCGAAAGCGGGATGGACGTTGTCGAAGCCGCCGAAGATGTAGGCGGCGATCAACAGCGAGGTGAAGGCGACGAAGACGCCGCCCACGAGGGCGAGCAGGGAGAAGTAACGGAAGCCCGCGAGCCGGTCCTTCAGGCCCCCGTCCCTTGCAAAGTCGAGGGCGGCGAGGGCGCCCGCGGGGTTCTTGTCCTTCCCCGCGGCGCGCGGCGAGCGCTTCACCTCCACCTGGCCGACGACCTTGCTCATGCGGGGCAGCAGGGTCATGGGGGAGTAGGTGTTGCCGAAATAGGACTGCGCGCGGTCCACGAGGCTGCGGGAGTATATCCTCAGCGAGCAGAGGGGGTCCCGCAGGCGGCCGCCGACGGCGATGTCGTAGCGCGGGATGTCGGTGCGGCGATGGGGCTCGTAGTCGCGCTCGGGGCGGGCGAGGAAGCCGGCCACCATGTCGGGGGCGGGGTCGGCCTCGAGGGCGGAGACGAGCTTCATGAGCTCCGCGGGGTCGTACTGGAGGTCCGCCGGGATTACGGCCTTGAAGTCGCCGTCGGCGTAGCGCAGGCCCGCGCAGACGGCGGCGTCCCTGCCGTAGCGGCCGTCGAGGCGGACGAGCCTGACGTTCCTGCGCTCGGCGATGAGGGACTTCACGAAGTCGGGGCCGGAGTCGGCGGAGCCGTCGTCCACGAAGACGAGCTCGAAGCGCTTTTCGAAGGAGGCGAAGACCTCGTCGAAACGCCGGACGAAGGCCGGGAGTGAGTCGGCCTCGTCGTGGAAGGGCACGATTACGCTCAGGTAGGTTTTGTCTTCCGCCAAATCAATTCCTTTCTACCTTGAGCGCGAGGGGGGAGAAGCGGCTGCGGTCGGCGTCAGCGCCACACGTCGATGGGCATGGACTTGCGCCAGCCTTTCTTGAGGCTGTTCAGGTCGGTCAGGAGTTTGTCCACGTCGGGGGGGCATTCCCTGCCCGCGTTCTCGTACTCGTCCTGGATGGCGTAGAGGATCTCGATGGCCTGGTCGAGCTTGACGAGGGCCTTCTTGATGCCGCGTGCGGGGTCGGAGGAGTTCTTGCCCTTCTCGTAGAGCCTGATGGCCTCGTCCCGGATGCGTCGCGCCTCGGCGAGCTTCGCCTGGTAGGCGGACAGGACGTGGGAAACGGTGGGGAGAGGCGTCGGGGTGGGGGCGGGCTTCGAGCTGAAGGCCCCGGCGGCGGCCGCTATGACGACGGCGAGCACCACCACGGCGGCAGCGCCGCCCAGGACGAGAGGGGCGTTGGATTTCTTCGTTCGCTTCGCGGGCTTTCCGCGCCGGGAAGGGGCGGGGGCTGCGGCGGTTCTCCGGCCGCGTCCCGCGCGGGAGCCGGACGAGGAGCGGGAGGAACGGCGCGACGGCCTGGGGGCGTCGTCGTAGTAATCGTCCTCGTAGTAGTCGTCCAGCTCGTCGTAGCCGATGCGGGAAGCGGCCCTGGCGCGGGAAGGGCGGGAGGAAGCGGCCCTGGACCTCCGCCCGGTGACGCGGGTGGCGGGAGCCGGGACGGCCTCCGGCGGGGCGCAGTCCTCGCAGTAGTAATGCACGCCGACGTAGCCGCCGTGTCCCGACTCGATGTCGGCCCTCGAAACCCGTTTGCCGCAACTTTCACAGTACTCGAAATCCACGGAATCCTCCGAACGAGACTCAGGCGCACAGGGCGCACACCACGCCCCTCAAAACGGCCTCGGGGGGGCGGGAGGAAGTTTTCATCTCCCGTTCCGCCTCGAGGAGCAGGGAAAGGACGCCGCCGGTCTTCCATCTCGAGCGCGCCGCGTGAACCCTTGCGAGAAACCTGTCCCTGTAGAACCTGACCGACAGTTTTTCGAAGACGTCCTCGTGAGGGGCTCCGGCGTCCAACATGCCGGCGGCCCTCAGGACCTTGCGCAGCTCGGTCGTCAGGGTGGAGAAAAGCGCGTGCGGTTGCTCCCCCTCGCGCAGTATCCGCTCGAGCAACTCGAGCGCTTCTCCCGTCGAACCGCGGACGACCTTTTCGACGAGCTCGAACCTGTTTGCGAGCGCGCGCGCGGACGATACGGCGGCGGCGTCGTTCAGCGACACGGTGCGGCGCGGGGCGACGAAGAGCGCGATCTTGGCCAGTTCGGCGTCGAGCGCGGCGAGGTCGCCCTCGAAGGCCCCGAAGAGCAGGGCGGCGGCGGCGGGATCCAGCGCCAGCCCGCGGTTGCGGACCAGGGCGGCGGCGCGCTCCCTGAAGGCCTTCCCCCTGGGCTCGCGGAAGAAGCAGAGCAGGGCGGAACCGGCCAGTTTCCTGAGGAAGGGGGAGGCCGGAGTGAGGCCGTCGGCGGAGACGACGACGTAGGCGTTCGGCGGCGGGTCCTCCGCCCAGGAGACGAGAGGGGCGGCGTGGGCCGCGGCGAACGAGCCTCCGCGGAGCAGGACCAACACCGCATCCCGGAAGAAGCCGCCTTCCGCCGTTTCCTGCAGGGCGCGGGAGAGGTCGGCGGGTCCGTCCGAGAAGGATTTGACCTCGCCGCCGGGGCAGGCGCGCCGGAATAACTCCAAGGCGTGTTTCACGGCCGCGTCGCGGTCGAAGAGCGACGGCCCCGCCAGCACCGTGAGGGGATGGAGGGAGCCGAGCTTCTCGAAACCGGCGAGGTCCAGCGTCTTTTCCGTCATTTCACCGCGTCGTGTTGCGAAAGGGAAGTTTAGGCGATTTGGGCGAAGTGTCAACACAACGCGGATTCGGGGAAAGGAGGGGGATTATCTATTGACAGCGGGGGTACGAAAGATAGCATTTGATTCGGAAGCGGGAAGCGGAACGACTGCGCGACGGAAAGCCCGGTTCCCGCGCGATCCATAGTGACAGGCAACAAGGAGCGAGATCCAGGATGTACGCCGGCAACGAACCAGCGGGGGAGAAAGCAGGGACGGGGAAAGAGGTCGAGATCACCGCCTGCGAATACCGGCATCCCCTGAAGGCGGACTACCGGTGCCCGTTTGCGGCTACGGGCGAGTTCGAAGGGATGAAGTTCTGCCCTCTCCACATGCCGGGGCTCCCGGGGCGGAAGCGCGTGCCCGCGGAGCTGATGAAGAGGGTGGAGAGGATGATAGCGGAGAGGGAGATATCGGAGCTTCCCGAGTGGTCGGTGCCGCGGGTGAACCTGGAAGGGCGGAACCTGCGGGACTTCGAGCTGTTCCGGGTTTTCGCGCCGCGGGCGAACCTTTCATGGGCGTTGCTGGACCGGGCGGCGGTGGGCTTCACCGACTTGACGCGGGCGCAACTGAAACTGGCCTGCGGAAAGGGGGCGCGGTTCGTCACGACGAAGCTGACGGCGGCGGACCTGACGGCGGCGGACCTCAGCAACTCGGTCTTCCGCCAGTGCTCGCTCGACGACGCGAAGCTCACCAACGTGATGTTCAGGCTGGCGGAGATAATTTCCTGCGACCTGAGCAGGGCGGCGGCGAACAAGGCGAACTTCTCGGCCGCGCGGATAATGGACACCGATTTCTCCCACGCGAAGCTCAGGAAGGCGTGCTTCAAGTTCGCCAGGCTGGTGAACGTGGACTTTTCCTCCGCCGACCTGAGGGGGGCCGATTTCACCGGGGCGGAGCTGGAAAAGGTGGTGCTGACGGGCGCCCTGCTCGGCGGGACGAAAGGGCTCGATCTTTCGAGGTGACGAGATGACCGAAAAGGAGAGGAAAAAGGGCGCCGGCCGTTCGGTCGGGTGCCTGATGCTCCTTTCCATTGTCTTCTTCCTGGGGGGGCTGGCCGCGCTTTGGTTCGGGGTGCGGGACTACAGGCTCATGAAGGAGGTGGCCCCGCGCCTGAAGCCGGTGAAGGCGGTGATAGTGGAGTCGGACGTCCTGCGGCGGAGCTCCGGAGGGCGCGGCGGAGGGAGGACGGCGTATTTCTTCCAGGTGAAGTTCCGCTACGAAGTGGGGGGAAAGACCTACGAATCGGACGACTACGAGCTGGGGATGGAATCGTCCCGGCCGCGTGCGGAATGCGAGGAGCTCGCGAGGAAGTACCGAAGCGGGGTGGAGGCGACGGCGTACTACGACCCGCAGGATCCGTCGTTCGCGGTGCTGAACCCGGAGGTGGGGTCGGGGTACATAGCGGTGATACTCGTGGGGTTCGTGTTCGTGCTGGCGGGCCTGGGGTTCTCACTGGGGCCGTTGATGGCGGGCCGCAGGGAGAAGCGGATGATGGAGGAGTTTCTGGCCTCGCACGCGCTGAGGCCGTCGCCGCACCCGCATCCGGCGTTCTTCATGGTGCCCGCGGCGCTCCTGGTCGTGGGATTCCCGGCGCTGCTTTTGCCGAGCGCGAAGGGAGGCGTGGAGGCCGTGGCGGTGTGGGGCTTCATCGGGCTCGCGGGGCTGGTGATACTGACGTCGCTGAGGCAGTTGCTGCTTCTGGGCAAGGCGGAGAAGTGCGCCCTGTACCTGGAGGAGGAGAGGCTGAAGCCGGGCGGGGAGACGAAGTTCGCCATAGTGGACCCGAAGGGCTTCCTGGAGGGCCGGGCGCCGGAGCTGACCCTGGTGAACGACAGAGGGAGCGGCAGGGCCGACGGCGGGAGGCGCTTCGTGCCGTTGGGGGAGGTGAAATGGGAGATGAAGGACTTCCGGGGGCAGAAGGCGCTGGCGGGGACGCTGAAGGTCCCGAAGTCGCTCATCGTCGAACCTTATTCCGGGGCCGTCGGGTACTACAAGGGGCTCTATCTCCGTATGAAACTGGGGGGCTGGACCTACCTCTACCCGGTCCCGCTGGCCGGTCCCGAGGAGGGATGAGGCAGCAGGGCGGGGGCGAGGCGGTAGCAGCCCTCGCCGTCGTTCTCCACCGGGTTGAAGCCGAGCAGGGGGCGCAACTCGGATCGCAGATGCGAGACGTACTTCCGGGCGCGTTCCGAGTCGCCGTCGGGGACGAGCTCCGCGGCTCGGACCCATCCGCCGTTCTTCCCCCCTTCCGCGTACAACCGTTCGAGTATCCTGTAGGTCGAGAGCCTCAGGCGCAGCTTCCGGCCTGCGAGCGCCACGCTGCCGCTGCGGTCGCGGCCCTCGCCGAGTAGGCGGAGCTGCGGGCGGGGGCCGTCCTCCGTCTCGGTGGAAGACGCGCCGCCGGAAGGGCCGGAGAAGGAGGCGAAGAGGGCGCGCAGCTTGCCCGCGCCGAGGGCGGCGGCCGCCCGGGCGGCGGTGCGGGAGAGGGAGCGGGCGGCGGCCGCGAGCCTCTGCTGGACGCCCGCGCTGACGTGGAGGTTGAGCTCTATCCACTCTCCGGTCGCTCCCTCGTGGAGGCGGAGCAGAACGGCGGCCCCGAGGAGGCGGCGCAGGTCGGAGTAGTCGAGCCCGCCGGGGAGGGGGAGGAAGGCGCAGGCGGAGTCTCCGCCCGCGAGGTCCATGAGGAAGGGGGCGTCCGCTCCGGCGGCGGAGGGGAGCAGGCGGACGAGCTCGCGGAAGCCGCAGACGGTCCAGCACCACTCGAAGGGAGCGGGGGGATCGTCGCGGCGAGAGGCGATGTATTCCGCGAGGCGCTGGGCGGTGTCGAGGGAGAGACCGGAAGAGGCGCATATCTCGCCCACGGGGGAGAGGCCGTGCCCCTTCCTGCCGGGGCCGAGCGGCCCGGAGGCCACGGCGGCCCAGGCGCGCTCCGCCGCGGGATGCGGAGCGCCGAGGGGGGAGCGGGCGAGGGCGCGGGGGGGTTCGTCGTCGCGGCAGAGGTAGGCGGCGCGGTAGAGGCGCTCGTCCAGGGGCGGCGGCGCCGGGCGGGAGGGGGAGAAGGGCGCGAGGAGCTCGTCGAACACCCTTTCGGCGCAGGAGGGAGGGGCGACCACCATGGCGCGGCCCTCGCGCTTCGAGAGGCCGAACCGGCCCGCCCTGCCGGCGAGGGACTCGAACTCCGACGGGGTCATGCGGCGGAGAACGGGCTCGTCGCCCTCGGTCTCCCAGCGGACGGACTCCACTATTACGTTGTCCACGGGGAAGTTGACGCCCGTGCCGAGAGTGGGGGTGCAGAAGACGGTCCTCACGCGGCCGTCGAGGACGAGCGTCTCGACGGCGGAGCGCTCGGCGGCGGTGAGGTCGGAGTTGTGGACGGCCACGCCGCAGGGGGTGAGCTCCCTGAGGAGGGCGGAGGCGAAGGTGGGCGGGAGGGCGGCTATCTCCGGTGGAAGCGGGCCGCGCGCCCCTTCGGCCTTCAGTTCGGCGGCCGCG
>QNBY01000064.1 GCA_003644275.1 Planctomycetota bacterium | reverse complement strand
CGGCGGCCTGAATCTTCAGGGGCATGCCCCACTTGAAGGCGGCGACCTCGCCGCCGTTCTCGACGGTGAAGTTCCCGCCGTTGCCGCCGCGGATTACGACGTCCTTCATGTAGGCGATGAGGAAGCGGTAGTCGCCGGGCGGGACGTCGATGGGGCCCTTGGAGACGGCGTTGAGGCAGACGGCCCCGTCATCGGTGGAACCCTGGATGATGACCACCTGGGGCTTCTTCTTGCCGTTCCATTCCTTGAATATGTCGAGCTTGCCCGTGGGACCGGCGTAGGGGCGGTAGCTGAGCTCCTTGCCGGACTCGTTGAGCTTCAGCTCGACGAGCTTGCCGCCGATGAGGGTGACGTTGCTGAAAGGCCAACCCCAGCGCTTCTTGGCGTAGTAGATGCCGTCCTCGTTCTCCTCGCCGAAGATGCCGTTGTTGTTCTCGTCGATGATCCAGATCCGCTTGCCCTCGACGGTAGCCTCGAGCGCGCTCATCCTGATGAGCGCCCAGCCGCCTCCGGCCTTGGCGATCTTGTAGAAGTGCTTCACCTTGTCGCCGTTCGGATAGACGAGGGTGACGGGAAAGACCTTGCTCATCAACCCCTGCGCGGCGGTGAACTTGATCTTGCCGTTGAGGTCCTTGTCGATGAGCACCTTCTGGGGGGTTATCTTGATGGGTATGCCCTTCCCCCCCGCGACCGGCAGGTCGATCCTGTTGCCCCCCACCGCCTTGGGCTTGAAGGCGGGGGAGACGCACTCCAGCTTCCCCAGAGGAACCACCTTCGTCTTGACCGTCTTCCAATCGGCCTGCTCGGCGTTCGTCGGGGGAAGAAACAGCAACGACAGCCCGGCGAGCACCACCGCCAGCAGCATTGTTCTTCGCATGTTTCCTCCCTTCTGAAACTCCACGGGCGACTACTTCTCGTAGACCAAACTCATTATCTGGTGCGACAGCCGCGAGAGGCGGGCCGCGAGGTTCTCGTTCTGGATGATGACATGCTCGGGCAGCCTGAGGTGCACCGGGGCGAAGTTCCAGACGGCCATTACTCCGCCCTCCACGAGCATGTCGCAGACCTTCTGAGCCTCACCGGCGGGGACGGTTATGATGCCGAGGTGGACGCCAAGCTCCTGCACCCGCTCGGAGAGCCCTTCAACATGTTCTACCGTGATGTTCCCGATGACGTTACCGACTTTTTTGGGGTCGCGGTCGAAAGCGGCGACGATCTCCAGGCCGAACTCCCTGAATCCCGGGTAACCGGCGAGCGCGCGGCCGAGATTGCCCATCCCGACTATGACGGCCTGCTTGGTGTTCTTCAGGCCCAGGATGTCCTCGATGTGGGCGAGCAGCAGGCTTATGGTGTAGCCCACCTTCGGCTTGCCGGAGAAACCGGTGAGGGACAGGTCCTTGCGCACGAGGGTGTTCTCCACGCCCAGCTCGTCCGCTATCTCGTTGCTCGACACGTACACCTGCCCCTGCTTCTGCAGGTTCTTCAAGAAGAAGTAGTACCTGGGGAGACGCCGGAGAGTGGGTTTGGGGATGGTGTTGCCGGCCTGGCCCATGTCTGATATCATATTTATTTTGCTCCCGACAATGAGACGTTTTTTCCTGAATTCGGTCTCGTTTTCGGAATGCGGGAGTCAGCGGAAGAAGAATCCCACCCGCAGGGACGAGTGGGATGTCCTGCGGGAATAGGACACGCTGATGCCCGAACACCGCGCCGGACCGCGGTACCAGCGGCGATACGGATAGCGGATGTAGTAGGGAGGCGGGCAGCCGCGGCCCCGTATGACGACGGGCGGAGAGAGGCAGTCCCACCAGAGGGGCGACAGCACGCGCTCGCGGACGATCACCACCGACGGGGCGGCGGAAGCGGCCGCGCTCGGGAGGGAGGGAGGAGCCTTGCGGGCCTCGGCGAGCGCCCGCTCCGCCTCGAGGCGCCGCGCCTGCGCTTCCTCGAAACGCCGCTTCTCGCGGAGCAGCTCCAGCTCCTTCTCCTTCAGGACGAGCGCGGTGCGGCCCTCCACGGTCATCCACTCGCCCTTGTACTTCACGTAGCCCCTGGCGCGCATCATCTCGTCGTAGGTCATCCACACTCCCAGGTACTTCACGTGGCCGAGCTTC
Source organism: Planctomycetota bacterium (assembly GCA_003644275.1). GTDB lineage: Bacteria > Planctomycetota > B143-G9 > B143-G9 > B143-G9 > B143-G9. Next base: position 4,469 of record QNBY01000064.1, on the reverse strand, counting down.
AGGTGGGCGGGGGCGTAGTCGGGGTCCAGCGATACGGCGCGCTCGAAAGCCTCGCGCGCCTTCTTTCGCAGGAGGGGCCAGCGGGAGCACCACTCGCCGAGGCGGTACCACGCGGCGGGGTCGGAGGCGTCCATGCGGGCGAGGCGCTCGCGATACCAGCGCTCGAGCTTCTCGGCGGTGGTCTCGCCGCGCTCGATGCGGACCACGTTGTCGCGGGGGATCTTGACCAGCGCCTTGCCGGTGGCGAGCGCCACCTCGAGCCACACCTCGGTGTCGGTGAGCCTCACCACCTTGCCTTCCTGCGAGCCCCCGTCGCGGTAGTAAACGACGTCGCCTGCGGCCGGGCCGCCTGCGGCGAGGACGAGCGCTAAGGCCGAAACGAGAACGAACGCCGCGGAACGCACCGCCACCTTCATGACGCACCTCCGTCTTCCTTATATTAGACCGCGGCGGGGAGGGTTTTCGCTGCGTTCACCTCTCCGGCGTCTCGAGGGAGGTCTTCATCGCCTCGCTGAAGGTGAGGGAGAGGGGGAGGAAGAAGGCGAAGTCGGACCTCGACGGCTTCTTGTCCTCGCGCAGCAGGCCGTTGAAGGCGTTGCGGGCGGGGCCGAAGTCCGCTAGCACGGCGATGGAGGGCCAGTTTTCCTCCCAGTGCTCGCCCTCGGCTCCCACCTCGCCCTGGCCGAACTCGCTGGTCTTGTAGGCGTCGGGGCCGTCCAGGTCGAAGAGCAGCGCTATGCCGTTGTGGGCGCAGCAGGCCTGGCAGCAGGCGACGCCGTTGTAGGAGTCCCGCCCCGCCTCGTCCATGAGCAGGGCGAAGGCGGCGTCGTAGGCGCTGCCCTGGGAGTACCGGCCGTTGCTGAGGTACTTGTCGTTGCCCTTGCGGTCGAGCAATATGCCGAAGCCGCCGCACCAGCCCGAGCCCTGCGAGTAGGAGCCCGCGGTGTAGAGGTCGTTGCCCTCCATCTCGACGAGTGCGCCGAAGCCGAAGTGGAAGGACACTCCCTGGGAATACGCGCCGCTCTGGTAGGAATCGTTGCCGGCCGCGTCCACGAGCAGGCCCACGCCCCCGTAGGCGGCGATGGAGCCCTTGCCCCCGTCGGGGGTGAGGGGATGGAAGCCGAAGCCCACGCCCTGGGAGAAGGTGTCCAGGTCCTTGGGGTTCTTGCCGACGCCGACGGACTTGTAGCGGTCCTTGCCCTTGCGGTCGAGCAGTATGCCCACGCCCATGGGGCCGCCGAAGCCGAGGGAGAGCATACCCGTCTGGTAGAGGTCGTCGCCCTCGCGGTCCACGAGTATCCCCATGCCGTACATGGCCGCGCCGCAGCAGAAGTCGCCGCCCATGTAGCGGTCGTTGCCCTTCTCGTCTATGAGGACGGAGATGCCGTAGAAGGCCGCGGCCATTCCCATGCGGGGGGCGGAGTAGAGGTCGGCGCCCTCGCGGTCGATGAGGAGCGACAGGCCGAGCATGCCGCCCACGGTGCGGCCCTCGAAGCGCTTGGAGACGTACTTGTCGGCGCCGCGGAAGTCTATCACCACCGAGGCGGGCACGTTGTCCTGGGAGGAGGCGGCGAACTCGTAAACGTCGTTGCCGCCGAGGTCGATTATCAGGGCGGCGGGCTTCTTGTAAACGGTCTTGCCGCGGCCGCCTATTATCACCCGGCCCGCGCTGTACTTGCGGAAGAACAGGACGGAGCCCTCCACGCCGTCGAGCTTTTCGGGCTTCTCCCACTTGGCGGAGGCGAGGACCTTCTCGATCCTGGTCAAGTTGGCGGGCTCGGACAGGTAGGCGAGCGAGCGCATGGCCTCCCACAGTATCTTGCGGTCTATCTTGGGCGAGTTGCGCAGCACGGTGAGGACGTCTATCCATATCTGCGCCTTGGTCTTGGAGAGGGACTTGCAGAGTTTGCGGCTCGGGGGCCGATTCAGGAAGACGCTGTCCATCAGGCGGTATATGGTGGTGCCGAGCTTGTTGTAGGTGGTGAAGCGGTCGTTCTTGAAGAGAGCGTCGGCGACGGCGGCTACGGCGTCCGCTCCCGCGAGCTCGACGGCCTCGTAGATGGAGTCTATCATCTTGAGGGGGTCGTCCGGCAGGGGCGGGGAGGGGAGGCCGCGGGGCTCGCCGAGGCCCCACACGGCGGCCGCGGCGTCGAGTATGTCGAGCAGCTCGTGCGTCTCCTTTGCGCCGACGAGGGAGTCGGCCATTCCGGCCGCCGCCGGCAGGGCGGAGGCGGGGTCGTCGGCGAGGGAGCGCACGAATTCGCAGGGATCGGCCACTTCCTTGTCGTAAAAGCCGTCGTGGAAGTATTTTATGAAGCCGTCCCAGCCTTTCTTCAGGCCGTTGTCCATGAAGAGTTTGTCGAGGAAGGAGGAGAGAGGGACGGTCTCCGCCGGGGCGATGAGAGGGGAGGAGAAGAGCGCCGCCAGCAGGAGGACGAGGAGGGAAACGCGGACCTTCATGGGAACCCCCTTTCGCGTTCTGAGAGGGCCTGCAGGGGAAAATTGTACGCCTTTCGCGGGCAAAGGTCGAAAAAATGCTTGACTGTCCGTGTTATTCTGCTATAAAAGCCGTTTCAAGCTTACTTCGCACGCAGGAGGAAGGCAATGAAAAAGCTGCTCGCCGTCGTGGCGTTCGTGGTCGTTCTCTCGGGGGCGCTTTCCGCGCGGGCCGAGACGCTGACGGAAACCGAGAAGAACATGCCCATAGCGAAACGGACCGAGATCCGCCTTCTCATCGAGGACCTCGGAAACTATCGCGAGGCGCAGGTGAAGGCGATCGACAAGCTCGTGGAGATAGGGTCGGACGCCGTGCCCATCCTCCTCCGGTACGTTCGCAAGTGCGAGAACGAGAACATCCGGGCGAACATCTGCATCGTGCTGGGGCGGATAGGCGATCCGGAGGCGATACCGGCGATAGGCGCGCTTCTGGCGGACGAGTCCCAGTACGTGCGGTTCATGGCGCAGGAAGGGCTCAGGCTGCTGGCGCACGCCGACAACGACGCCGCCCTCATGGACGTGGTGGACTACCTGCGCGAGAAGGTGAAGGTGAAGGACGACTCGGTGCGCTCGCTGGCGGTCGAGGTGCTCGTGGACCTGAACCCGGCGGACCTGTGGGAGGACATACTCGGCCTTCTGAAGGACCCGTACTGGAAGGTCCGGGCGGACGCGGCGAAGGCGCTGGGCGGGATCTCCACCACCGTCACCGTGGAGCAGCAGGGGACGATATGCAACGCGCTCATGCCGCTGTTCTCCGACAAGTCGCCCGTCGTGCGGCGGTCGGCGGCGATAGCGGGCGGGTTCTACCTCTCGCTCTCCACCATGTACATCCTTCCGGAGGAGGACGAGGAAGGGAAGTTCAAGGGCTTCAAGGCGAGCCCCAACCTCGGGGTGGTGAACACGCTGGCGGACAAGGAGATAGCGCTTCTTTCCGACCCGGAGGAGGGAGTGCGCACGGCGGCGGGTTACGCGCTGGGCAACGTCTGGACCACGAAGGCGAAAGAAGCCGCTCCGAAGGTGATGGCCGCCCTCATAAGGGCGCTGGACGACAAGAGCGCCGAGGTGCGCATGGCCGCGGCGGCGTCGCTGGGCCGCATCGGCGACAAGTCGGCGGTGGACGCGCTGATCGCCCACCTCGACGAGGAAGTTCCCCTTGTGCTGAACGTCATCGTGGAGGCGCTGCGGCGGCGGACGCTCAAGAATTTCGGCTTCCAGCCCTACGACATTCTCGACGAGTCTCCCGACAACCCGATAGACACCCTGGAGAAATACGAGGAGGCGAAGGAGCGTCTCGCCCGGAAGCGGAAGGAAGCCATAGACAAGTGGAAGCAGTGGTGGGCGGAGAACAAGGATACCTTCGAGGTGAACGAGATAATTCGATAGGAGCCGCTTGCGGCTGCGCCGGGCGGATGGGGACATCCGCCCGTTTCATTGGAGGTGCGTGATCCGGCTCGAAGCATACGGCCACTCGGACGTCGGACTGAAGCGCGCCGGCAACGAAGACAGTTACTACTGCAGCGCGGAGGAAGGGCTCGCCGTAGTCGCGGACGGAATGGGGGGCCACGCCTCCGGCGAGGTGGCGAGCGCGCTGGCGGTGAAGATAATCCGCGACCGCGTCCTCGCGGCGTTCGGCGCGGGCGCCTGTTCCTCGGGGGAGGAACTGTGCGGAGTGCTGGATTCCGCGATACGCGAGGCCAACGACTCCATATTCGAGAAGGGCGGCGCTGCGGTGAAGGCGTCCCGCATGGGGACGACGATCGCGGCGTTCGTGTTCTGCGGGGACTCGGCGGCCATCGCCCACGTGGGGGACAGCCGGGTGTACCTCCTGCGGGACGGCGTGCTCCATCCCCTCACGCAGGACCATTCCCTGGTCAACGAGCAACTCAAGGCCAACCTCATATCCGTCGAGGAGGCCCGGACGAGCATATACAGGCACATAGTCACGCGCGCCCTGGGCATGAAGAAGGAGGTCG
>QNBY01000063.1 GCA_003644275.1 Planctomycetota bacterium | reverse complement strand
TCTCGTCCTGCAGGCGGATGTACTGCCGGATGGCCCCGAAGTAGTTGCCCAGGTGTATCTTGCCGGTCGGTTGCGTGCCGGAGAGGCTTCGTTTCAACGCCTTCATGCGGTGCCTCGCTTCATGCGGGGGGACAATTCTATATAATTTTTCGCATGGAAAAGATACCCAACGTTTTCCTGGAGATACCGGACTACAACTGTTTCGGCTGTTCTCCCGACAACGAGCAAGGGCTGCGGCTGGAGTTCTTCGCGAGGGAGGACGGCGTCTGCGTGACCGAGTTCGTCCCCTCGCGGGCGTTCTCCGGCTTTCCCGGAATCTGCCACGGCGGGATAGCCGCCACGGTGCTCGACGAGCTCGCCTTCTGGACGGTGTTCCATTCCCTCCGGCGTTTCGCCCTCACGGCGAAGATGGAGCTGAAGTTCCGCCTGCCGGTACCGGTGGACGAGAAGGTGACCGCCGAGATGAAGCTGAAGGGGAAACGCGGGAACATCGTCATGCTCGAGGGAGTCCTCAAGAGGGGAGACGGCGGAGCCGCCGTTACGGGCGAGCTCGCCTACTACCTCGTGGACGCGGCTGGATGGCGCAGGGCCACCGGCTCGGCCGTCCACGAATCCATAGAGGAATACCTGTGATGAGAAAACTCGTTCTTTCGGCGTTCCTGCTGGCGGCTGTTTCGTTTTTCGCCGCGTCTTTCGTCGCGGCGGACGTGGTGTTCTTCAAGGGGGACAAAAAGCCGCTGGAGGGAAAGGTCTTCGAGAAGGACGGCAAGAAGTACGTCCGAACGGGGGAAGGCGAGGAAATAGAGCTCGACCCGGCCGAGGTCGAGAAGATAGTAGAGGGCAAGGGCCTCTTGGACATCTACTTCGAGAAGCTGGCGGCCACCGACGCGGAGGACGTCGACGCCCTCTTCGAGCTCGCCATGTGGTGCGACAGGGTGGGGCTCGACGACAAGAAGGCCGTGCTGCTGCTGGAGATACTGAAGCGCGATCCCGACAACATGCGCGTCCACGAGTACCTCGGCCACGTGCTGAGAAACGGCCGCTGGACGGTCCCCGGCGAGGAAGGCTTCGGAGAGAAGATACCGAACACCCTGAAGAAGGGCGAGTTCGTGAACCGGGAAAGCAAGTACTTCACGGTGCGGACCGACACCTCGCCGCAGTTCGCCGAGTACGCCGTCGAGTTCCTCGACAGGTTCTGCGAGGCGGTGATGGACCACTTCGCGGGCGAGCTCAGGATAAGGATGGGCCGCGAGAAGCCGCTCGTCATCGTCCTCGCCGACTACGACGAGTACAGGCAGGTGTTCAAGGACTTCGTGGGCGAGATCATCCGGGAGGAAAGGGGCGGACTGCTCAGGCCGAAGGTGGAGAGTTACGTGCCGGAACCCTTCACCTGCTTCCTCGATCCCTCCCGCTACAGGCTGGTTACCTACCGCTACAAGAAGGGCAAGAACCGCGTCCCCCTGCGGGAGAACATGAGGAAGCTCGCCGGTTACGGGATATACATATTCGGCCTGGGGGGTTACGGTAACCTCTACAAGTCCCCCCGCTTCCTCTGCGAGGGGTTCGCGGGCCACCTCTCGCAGAGTCACCTCGAAGGCGACAAGCTGGCGTTCGACGAGCCCTCCGAGCGGCTGCGGCGGCGCCTGCTCGACCTGAAGGAGATACGCCTGAAGGCCCTCTTTGCGGTGGATCCCCTGAGCTACTACAAGAAGGACATGAGCGACCATTCGGCGCTTTCCTTCGCCTTCGCCCGCTTCATGCTGGAGGGGGACGCCCCGCTGCGCAAGAAGTTCATCAGGCTCGTGAAGAAGGACGCCTCGGGCGGCCTGCGGCCGGACTTCTTCCGCAGGGTGATAGGCGATCCCGAACAGCTCGGCCGGCGCTTCAGGGAGTTCGTGAACTCCCTTTAGGGAAACCGTGAGCCGCCGCCGAGATCCCCTGCGATTTCTCTCCCCCGAGAGGTACGAGAAGGAACCGCCCGCCGCGCTGGTGGGACGGTTCGACGTGAGAAGCGGCGACAGGGTGCTCGATTTGGGCTGCGGCCCTGGCTTCTTCTCGGACGCGCTTCTCGACGCCGCCATGCCGGGCGGGGCGCTCGCGGTGCTGGACGCCTCGGAAGAGATGATAGAAGCGTTCATGGCGCATTCGCCCGCCGCGGCGGCCGCCCGTACGGTCACGGCGAAGGTGCCCCCCGTTCCCTTCGATGACGCCTCCTTCGATTTCGTGTGGGCGGCGCACGTCCTTCACGAGTTCGATCCCCTCCCCGTCGTGCTCGCCGAGGTTTTCAGGGTGCTTGCGCCGGGCGGGAGGCTCGTCTGCGTGGACTGGGCGCCGGTTCCCACCGAGCACGGCCCCTCCCTCTCCAAGCGCATACGTCCCGAGGCGGCGGCGGAGTTCCTGAAGGAGGCCGGGTTCGAGAGGGTGAAGTGGGGCGCGATCGGCAGGGAGAAATACTACGTGCGCGGCGTGAGGCTCACCTGAAGCCGCGGGCGGCCTTTATCTTGCTGTAGGCTTCCTGTATCTCCTGGAAGCGGCGGGTGGCGAAGTCCACGAAATCCTGCGGCAGCCCCTTTCCGGCGATGACGTCGGGGTGGTATTCCTTCACGAGCCGCCGGTAGCGTTCCTTTATCGTCTCGTCGGAGTCGCTCTCGGAGCAGCCGAGGACGGCGTAGTACTTGCTGAAGTCGTCGGCGAAGGTTCCTATTATCTCGCTGAGGCAGGAAGTCGGCAGGTCCAGCGCGCGGCAGGCCCGTTCGAGGACGCGCGTCTCGTTGGGGTCGAGCCTTCCGTCGGAGCGGGCGAGAGTGACGAGCACGTGCAGCATCTCGCGGCGCATGGTGACGTCGTCGCCGACGAGCTCGCGGAATATCTTGGCGTAGTGCTCGATTGGGAGCGGGGAATCCTTGGCCTTCCGGAACGCCTCTACGGCTATGCGGCGCTTCTCGCTGTCGAGGCGGAGCACCTGGGTGAAGAAGGCGTCGGAGACCTGTATTTCCTCCTCCGTCACGCGCCCGTCCGCCTTCGCCGTCTTCGCGAGCATCGAGGCGACCGCCCGGATGAAGCGCACGTTCAGTTCCTCCTGCCTGCGGGCGGCGGCGTTCACGGCCTCCCGCAGCTCTTCCGGCCGACGCTGCGCGCTCGGCAGGTCTATCACGAAGTAACCTATGAGGAACCCAACTATCGCGCCCGGAAGGTGGCCCAACGCGGCCCCGATGATGGTCCCCCAGAAGCGACCGGCACAACTCATTTCACGAGCCCTCCCCCGTGAGGTAAAATCAGAGGCGGAAGCAATTATTCCCCGCTTCGGAAGACAATCAAGGAAGGGACATGATAGAGACGATAGCCGCCTGGATCAACTACCTCATAGCGGCGCTGGCCGCGGGCGCGGCGGTCCTCGCCTGGCACCTGAACCGCAGGGCGCGGGAGATTCCCGCCAGGATGAGGGAGGCGATAAGGCGCACGGCGAAGGAATGGGGAGCGGCCGTCCCGGAAGGGGGCTCGGATGAACTGATGCGGGTGCTGGACAACCTGCGCGCCTTCGTAGAGACGGCCGACCCCGAGAGAAGGGCGGAGCTGAAGGGCTTCATCAGGGGAGGGGACGGCAGGGAGGACGCGGGGGTGGCCCGCACGAAGGCCCTGCTCGGCCTCGGCCGCGTCTTTACGGAGGTGTTCCCCCTGATGGGGATACTCGGCACCGTGTGCGCCCTCTCCGCCACCGCCGGGATATCCGACCTCGCCGCGCGACCCTCGCGCGAGGCGCTGGAGAGGGTGCTCTCCCTCTTCGGTACCGCCGTGAGCTCCACGATATACGGCCTGATATGCGCGGTGGTCTTCATGTTCGTCTTCGGCACGCTGGAGGCCCGCCTCACCTACAGCTTCGAGCTGGTGCGCCGCTACCGCGACCTGATGGACAAGGCGCTTCTCATCGCCTCCACCGGAAGGGAATGACGTGGGACGGCGAATGGTCCTGAACCTCACACCGCTTCTGGACCTGCTCCTCATCCTGCTTTTCGCCCACCAGGTGAACGCCTGGATGCTGTCGGCGGAGGCGCGCGAGAGAGAGGAGAGCCGGACGGCCGAGCTCGCGCGGATGCTCGCGGAAAAAGAGAGAAAACTCTTCGAGGCGGAGCGCAAGGCGGCCCGCGCGGACGAGCTGGAGAGGAAACTCGCCGCCCTCGAGGAAAGCGAGGCGGCGAAGAGGATTGACGCCCTGGCCGGGGCGCTGGCCTTCAGGACCGTCCGCCTCGAAAGCGACCGCTCCCTGTTCGCGGCGGCGGACGGCTTCGAGGTGAGGGTCCCCATCAGCGAGGGGAAGGCCGCCGAGGCGGTGGAGCGGCTACTGGAGAAACTCCCGCCCCCGTCGCGCGACACCGTGTTCTTCTTCTCGTGGGGCGACGCGCTGGTGAGGACCCGCGACGCCGTCCGGGACGCGCTGGCCGCGGCCTTGCGGCGGCTGGCGGAGAAACACCCGGACCTGCATTTCCACCTCGCCGAGGAAGGTTTCGATGGACGAACCCGACGGTAGAGCCGTACAGCCCCCGGAGGACGGCCCCTCTCGCGGCGCGGACGAAGCGGAGATGCGGGGCGAGCGCCCTCCCGAAGACGAGGGGAAGAAACGGAAACGCCGCCCGGGATGGTGGTGGAAGCGGGCGGCGGCCGTGTCGCTTCTCGCCCTCGCCGCCTTCCTGGCGGGACGCTTCGGCTGCGGCGGCGGGGACGGATGGAGCCCGGGAGGAGGGAAGGGGACGCCCGCCGTCTCGCCGACGGGTACGGCGACCGCCGAGCCCGCCGTCTTCGAGCTGGTCATAAGCGGCGGGGACGTGTTCGCCGCGGGACGGAAGACGCCGCCGGAGCAGGCCGCGCGCATGGTGGCGGAAAGCGGCCTTCCGGTGAGGCTCGTGTACGAGCCCGACGCGCGGACCGGAGCGGAGGACGCGCTTTTGAGTGCGCTCGAACGGGCTGGAGTGAAGGTTTCGGAGACCGTGCGGAAGGAATGAACGCCGGCCGCCGAGGCCCGGAAACGACGAGGGGCGCCTTGCGGCGCCCCTCGCCTTCTATCGGAGGGGGAGAATCAATGCGTCTGGGCGTAAACCACGAGGTTTATGCCGAACTTCAGCGCATCCACCCTGTCCCATCCCTTGGCGAAGGGCCGGGGCTCTCCCTCCCAGCCGTTGCCGAGGTCGTAGCGCGAGTACACCACCGCCAGCTTACCGTTTATCTCTATTCCCTCCAGCATGGGAAGGTTGAGGTCCGGGTTCTGGAACTGGACGAGCGGCGTGTAGGCTATCTCCCGTATCTGGAACAGGGAGCGGAATATCTCGTGGCTCAGGGGGATGGGCTGCAGCTTCCGGCCGGGGAACACCTTCGTTATCTCGCGGCGGAACGACTCGTCGAAGCTCAGGTTGCCGCAGCAGGCGTCGGCGAACAACATGCCGCCCGCGAGCAGGTAGCGGCGCAGCGCCTCCGCCCCGCGCGTCGAGAACGAGAAGTGCCCGTGCCCGGTTATGTAGAGCAGGGGAAGCTGGAAGAAGTCGCCCCTGTCGAGGTCCACCACCTGGCGCTTGAACTTCACCTCGGTGGAGGTGTTGGCGAGCACGGCCTTCAGAAGGTTGGCCACGCCGCTGGGATTGGGATCCCACACGCCCGCGTGGGCTATCTGGCCCATGGTGAAGTCGGCGCGCTCGTTCTGGTCGTTCTCGAAGTACACCTTCTTGTGGGCGAGGAACTTGCCCAGCTTGTGGTAGGCAAGGCAGTAGTTCACCATGTTTATGCCGAGATAGCGGGCGTCGGTGGGATAGATGGCGTTGTAACGGTTCGTGAGCCCGGCCCAGCCGCAGCCGATGTCGTACTTGGAGATGAATACCGCGGTGCGGCAGCCTATGTATATCCCCTCGAGGGGCGGGGCTATCTCCTCCACCACCTTGCCGCCGTACATCTTGCGGACCTTGGTTATGTCGTAGTAGCAGTGATAGACGGGATGGTCGAGCGGGAGCTTCACGAAAGTGCGGTCGGAGAATATGTCCTTCATCTGCTCCACGAAGGACTTGTAGAACCGGGAGGCCCCGCAGCACGCCTGGGCCCAGATGTATCCGCCGCTTATCACGTACTCCCGCAGGCGTTTCTTGGTGGCCTCGTCGAAGGATATGGGCATGTGGCCGGTGAAGTAGAGGACCGGTATGTCGTCGGGGTCGCCGGAGAAGTTGCGGAGGTCAATCACCTTCGCGCCGTACTTCACGCCGAGGCGGCGGGAGGCGTCGCGGGTGAGGTTGAAGATGTCCTGGCGGGCGCCTTCCCAATCCCAGAAGGTGTACTTGTTGCCGTACTCGTCCACGCCTATCCGCTTGGTGGGCGAACCCCACTTCACTTTGGCTATGAAGGTGGGAGGGGAGGGGGGCCGCTTCTTCTCGGTGCGCCTGAGCGGCGTGGCGGGCAGCGGCAGGGGCGGGAAGGACTCTCCGCCCTTGCGCCGGTGAGGCTTCGCCTTCGGGGGAGGCCCGTGAGCGGCGTTGGGGGGCTCCTCACCCACGATAGAGGTCAGGGGCAGGCAGAGAAAGAACAACAGGGCAGCGAGTATCGTCTTCCTCATCGTCATCATCTTCTA
>QNBY01000062.1 GCA_003644275.1 Planctomycetota bacterium | reverse complement strand
GCGGGCCGTTCCGCGATACGCCGCGCGAGGAGTTCTCCCGCATAACGGTGGAGCGCGCCCTCAATCATCCCACCTGGGACATGGGGGCGAAGATAACGGTGGACTCCGCCACCATGTTCAACAAGGCGCTGGAGGTGATCGAGGCGCACTTCCTGTTCGGCCTGCCCTACGAGCGGATAGGCGTGGTGGTTCACCCGCAGAGCATCGTCCACGCGCTGGTGAGCTTCCGCGACGGCTCCACCCTGGCGCAACTGAGCAATCCCGACATGCGGCTTCCGGTGCAGCTCGCGCTGAGCTGGCCCGAACGGCTGGAAGGCGGCCTGAAGCCGCTCGACCTCGCGGCCGTGGGCGCGCTCACCTTCGAGCCCGTGGACTCCGCCCGCTTCCCCTCGGTGGAGCTGGGCTTCGAGGCGGGCCGCCGCGGGGGGACCGCCCCCGCCGTGCTCAACGCGGCCAACGAGGTGGCCGTGAGGCGCTTCCTCGCGGGAGAGATAGGCTTCGAGAGGATATTCGAGATAGTGGCCCGGGTGCTGGACGGGATTCCGGCGCGGGACGCCGACGAGCTGGACACCATCCTGGAGGCGGACGCCCTCGCCAGGGAGGAGGCCCTCGGATCATGACGTTTTTCTACGTGCTCATAGTCTTTTTCGCCTTCTCGCTGATAATCGTGATACACGAGTTCGGCCACTTCGCGGCCGGGAAGCTCTTCGGCGTCAGGGTGGAGGTGTTCTCCATAGGGATAGGCAAGCGCCTGTTCGGCGTGAAGATAGGCGATACCGACTACCGCGTGTCCGCCTTTCCCATAGGGGGTTACGTGGCCTTCGCGGGCATATCGGACACCGAGGGGGTGAAGGCGACGGGAGCGCCGGACGAGTTTCCCTCCAAGCCCGCCTGGCAGAGGATAGTGATAGCGCTGGCGGGGCCCGCGATGAACCTGCTTTCGGGTTTCGTGTTGGCGGTGGCGCTGTTCGGCTGGGGCGTGAGGTTCACGAGCCCCGTCGTGGGCGGCGTCCTGCCGGGCTCTCCGGCTGAGGAAGCGGGCCTGCGGGTGGGCGACCGCATACTGAGCATAGACGGCTCCATCGTGAACGGCTTTTCCGACATACGCCAGGACGTGGCGCTCGCGGACGAGGGCGAACCGCTCGCCTTCGAGATAGTCCGCGAGGGGCGGAAGCTCACGCTCTACGTAGCGCCGCGCAAGGGAGAGGGAGAGCCCTTCCCCTCGGTGGGCATCACGCCGCCCACCTCCGGCGAGCTCGAAAAACTCACGCCGGAGATGGAGAAGGCGGGCTTCCGGCCGGGCGACCGCATAGTAGCGGTGAACGGCCGCGAGGTGGACGACTTCACCGCGGCGGACGTCATCCACGAGGCGGTGAGCTCGAGCCCCGGGCGGGAGGTGGTCTTCACCGTGCTGCGCGACGGGAAGCGCGTGGAGGTGAAGGTGGTTCCCGAACCCGTCTATCCCCGGCGGCTGGACGCGGGCATCATGCCCCCCATAGTGAGGGTGACGCCGGGAATGCCCGCCGCCGCGGCCGGAATCGAGCCCGGCGACTGCATACTGGCGGTGAACGGCGAGCGGATAGAGACGTGGGGCCATCTCATCGAGGCGCTGTCCGCCACCGAGGGAGAGGTGGAGGTGAAGGTCCTGCGGAACGGGAAGGAACTTTCCTTCTGCATGACGCCCCGCGAGGCTCCGGGCGGCCGGAAGGTGATAGGCATACAGCGCTCGGAGGAGGAGGACTACCTCGTCACCTGGGTGAAGGAGGGCTCGCTGCCGTGGAAGGCCGGACTGAGGCCGGGCGTGAGGGCGAAGCACCTCGAAATGTCGCAGGACGGGATGGTGAAGGTGGCGCTCGAGGACGGCTCGGAACGTTCCTGGCGCGCGCGCAAGGACGAGAGCAAGCCTGCGGTCGGCTGGTTCCCCGTGACCCTAACCTACCGTTACGAGACGGTGAAGGCGGCGTCCTTCGGCGAGGCCGTCTCCCGCGGCTTCACCGACTGCATGCAGATAATCAAGAAGACCTACCTCTTCCTGGCGAAGCTGGTGAGCGCCCGCATATCGCCGAAACTGGTGAGCGGGCCGGTGGGGATAGTGCACATATCCTACCGCGTGCTGGAGCTGGGGCTCACGGTGTTTCTGCACTTCCTCGTGCTCATCTCCATCAACCTGGCGGTGGTGAACCTGCTCCCGCTCCCGATACTGGACGGGGGGAACGTCGTCCTCTTTCTCGTGGAGTGGATAAGCGGCAAGCCGCTGGACGAGAAGACGCAGGGGCTGATCATCAAGGTGGGGCTCGTGCTGATACTCGGCATCTTCGTGCTGGTGACCTTCAACGACATATCGAGGCTGGTCTTCGGTTTCTGAGGCAAAGCCGAATATATTGGATTTGGACATTTGGAGCGAATTCAACGCTCAAGGAGTGCGCCGGGGTTTTATCTCTTGAGGAACTTTGTTGCACGGATTCACATGGATGATATAATAAGCGGAACGGGGAAATACTTTCGAAGGGTTCCTCAGGGGAAAGAAGGGGTTCAGGAATGTACGTTTGGCTCGAGGGGTTTATTCGGGCTTTCGAGAGGAGCCTGGACATCCAGGTGCTTCCGGAACAGATCGAGATGGAGATAGAGGCGCTCGAAGGGGAGCGCCGCTGTCATCCGCTCGACACCTCCCTTTTGATGAAACTGGGTGTGAAGTACCTGCAGGTGAGGAGGTACGACAAGGCGGCGGAGTGCTTCCGGCTCGTCCGCGGTAGGGACCCGCAGGCCCGCAGCGCGCCGAGGGCCCTCTTCTTCGAGGGGCTCGCGCGCCTGCTTCGGGGAAGGACGGACGAGGCGCTGGATATCTTCCAGGAATGCCGCCGCAAGGGACAGGACAACTACCGCACCCGGCTGATGAGCGCCGTGTGCAACTACCTTCTGCGCGATTCCGACCAGGCCTACCGCGACCTGGACCGCGCGGAGCGAATGGAGCGCGAGAGGAGCGCGGGGAAGGGCACGGCGAGGCTCTGCCGGGCGCTCTTCCTGGAGAACGACAGGCGCTACGACGAGGCGAAGACGCTCTACAGGGACATAATCAACGAGAAGATAGGGCTCGGGGAGCTCGCGCGCGAGCGGCTGACGGCCATCGAGAAGCGGGACCGGGAGACCGAGCGGCTGCGGAAGAAGGCGCGCATGTTCAAGCCGCTGGAGCTGAGCGCGGAAGCGGAGGACATCCGTTTCGAGGGCGAATGAGCGGCGGGCTCAGCGCCTGGCGGAGCGGGAGACGAGATAGGCGGAGAGCACCTCGGCGAGCGACCTGTCGGTGACGAGCGGAAGGTAGTCCATGTTCATCTCGGCCGCCGTGTTCTTCAGAAGCAGGGAGTGGCGGTTCAATTCCTCCAGATAGACCTGGCGCAGCATGGAGGGCTCCACGCGAAGGACGCCCTCGCCCTCCAGTCCCTCGAAGGCGGAGAAGTCCCTGAACGGGAAGGCGACCTCGGCCGGGTCCAGCAGGTGGACGAGAAGCACGTCGTGCCGCCCGCTCCCCAACAGCCCGAGGGCGCGGAAGAGCGCGTCCTCTTCCTCCACGAAGTCCGACAGCACCACTACGACCTTCCTCCGGCCGCGCCGTTCGGCCACGGAGAACAGTTCCTCGGCAAGGGCCGTCTTCCCTGCGGGGGCGGCCTGTTCGAGGTAGTGGAGCACTTCCTTGAGGCGGGAGGGCGAGGTGGAGGGCTGCAGGACGGTTCCCGACGAGCCCAGCACGTGGAGGCCGACGGCGTCGCGCTGGCGGATGACCAGGTAGGCGAGAGCGGCGGCGCAGTGCTTGGCGTACTCCAGCTTGGTCATGGGGCCGGAGCCGAAGCCCATGCTGCCGCTCGCGTCGAGGACGAGGACGCATTCGAAGTTCGTCTCGGCGTCGTACTGCTTGATGTAGAGGCGGTCGGTGCGGCCCCATATCTTCCAGTCGAGGTGGCGCAGGTCGTCGCCGAAGACGTACTCGCGGTGCTGGGCGAACTCCACCGAGAAGCCGTGCCAGGGGCTCCGGTGCGCGCCGGAGAGGTAGCCCTCCACCATCAGGCGGGCCTTGTACTCCAGGCCCGAGATGGAGGCGAGAACCTCAGGTTCTAAGTACCTTCGAGATCCTTCCATCCGAGCCGAGCGGTTCCTTCAGGGGGCGGGTGTCTTCGAGGAGCTTCGCCACTATGTCGTCGGGCTTCACGCCGTCCGCCTCGGCGTTGAAGTTGGTGATGAGCCTGTGGCGCAGGACGGGGCGGGCGACGGCCTTCACGTCCTCGATGGAGACGTGGAAGCGGCCCGCGATGAGGGCGCGGGCCTTGGCGCCGAGTATGAGGTACTGCGCCGCGCGGGGGCCTGCGCCCCACGAGAGCCACTTGCGTATGTAGTCGGGGGCGTCGGGGTCGCTCAGGCGGGTCTTGCGGACGAGGTCGAGCACGTATTCGATGATGCTGTCCGCAATGGGCACCTTGCGCACCGCGGACTGGAGGGCGAGCACGTCGGAGCGCGACAGCACGGGCTTCACCTCCACGGAGGCGTCGGCGGTGGTGAGTTTCATCACCTCGAACTCCTCGTCGCGGGAGGGATAGTCCACGAGCACCATGAACATGAAGCGGTCGAGCTGGGCCTCGGGGAGGGGATAGGTGCCTTCCTGCTCTATGGGGTTCTGGGTGGCGAGCACGAAGAAGGGCTGCTCCAGGGGATAGCGCTTGCCCGCGCTGGTGACGTGGTATTCCTGCATGGCCTCGAGCAGCGCCGCCTGGGTCTTGGGGGGGGTGCGGTTTATCTCGTCGGCCAGCACTATGTTGGCGAAGACGGGGCCGGGGATGAACTTCTGGACGCGCTCGCCGGTGGCCTTGTCCTCCTGGATGACCTCGGTTCCGGTGATGTCCGACGGCATGAGGTCGGGCGTGAACTGTATGCGCGAGAAGGACAGGTCCATCGCGGCGGCGAGGGTGGAGACGAGCAGGGTCTTGGCGAGCCCGGGCACTCCCACCAGCAGGCAATGGCCGCGGGCGAAGATGGCGGTGAGAAGCTGCTCTATCACCTCTTCCTGGCCGACGACCTTCTTTGCTATCTCGGCCTTCAGCTCGGCCCAGGAACCGCGGAAGTTCTCGACTATCTTGAGCTCGTCGGCGGGGAGAGCGGAATCCGGCATTGCGTTCCTCCTTCGGGGCGATTATACGCGGTTGGCGTCCCTCACAAGGCGGGCGGCCTCAGCGGTAGGTCCTCCAGGGCCTCACCTTCAGGTCGTCCATGCCGAGGCGGGAGAGCGCCTCGGCGAGCCGCTGGGCAATCTGGAGGTTGGTGACGAGCGGGACGCCGTAGTCCACCGCGGCCCGGCGGATGATGTAGTCGTTGGTGAGCTCCTCGCGGCCGTGGTCCTTGGGGATGTTTATCACCAGGTCGAGCCCGCCGTTGCGTATGACCTCCAGCGCGTTCGGGTCGCCGTCCTCGAGGGGCCAGAAGACCTCGCGGGGTTCCAGGCCGTTCTCGCGCATGAAGCGGGCGGTGCCGTGCGTGGCGTAGAACTCCACGCCGAGCGATTCCAGCATCCGCAGGCCCTTGAGGAAATAGGCCTTGCCCTCCACGGGGCCGGTGGAGAGCAGCACGCGGCGGAGCGGGAAGCGGAAGCCCACCGAGAGCAGCGCCTTGAGGAACGCCTCGTCGAAGTCCCAGCCGAGGCACGCCACCTCGCCGGTGGAGGCCATCTCCACGCCGAGCAGGGGATCGGCCCCCTCGAGGCGGGTGAAAGAGAACTGCGGGGCCTTCACGCCCACGTAGTCGAGGTTGAGGTAGAGGTCGCCGTCCGCCGCGACGGGCCTGCCCATTATCACGCGGGTGGCGGTGTCTATGAAGTCGGAGCGGAGCACCTTGGAGACGAAGGGGAAGCTCCGCGAGGCGCGCAGGTTGCACTCGATGACCATCACGTTGTTGTCGCGGGCGAGGAACTGGATGTTGAACGGGCCGTTTATGTTCAGCGCGGCGGCGATTCGGCCGGTTATCTTTCGGATGCGGCGCATGGTCTCCAGGTAGGTGCGCTGGGGCGGGAGCACGAGGGTGGCGTCGCCGGAGTGCACGCCCGCGTTCTCCACGTGCTCGCAGACTGCCTGACACACCACCGAGCCGTCGCGGGCCACGGCGTCCACGTCTATTTCCTTGGCGTTCTCGATGAACTTGCTCATCACCACGGGGTGCTCGGAGGATATCTCGGCCGCGCCCTCGAGCAGGCGGGCGAGCTCGTCGTCGTTCGACGCCACGCCCATCGCCGCGCCGGACAGCACGTAGGACGGCCTGACGATGACCGGGTAGCCCACCTCGGCCGCGAACGCCCGCGCCTCATCCCAGGAAGTGAGCTCGCGCCAGGGGGGCTGGAGTATGCCCAGCGACTCCATGAGGCGGGAGAACTTGTTGCGGTCCTCGGCGCGGTCTATGTTCACCGGCGAGGTGCCCAGCACGCGGATGCCCGCCCGGTGGCACGGAAGCGCCAGCTTGTTGGGAAGCTGCCCGCCCACTGACAGGATGACGCCCATGGGCCTTTCCTTGCGGTAGAGCTCGATGAGCGTCTCCAGCGATATTTCCTCGAAGTAGAGGCGGTCGCACTCGTCGTAGTCGGTGCTAACCGT
>QNBY01000061.1 GCA_003644275.1 Planctomycetota bacterium | reverse complement strand
GCGGCGGTGGCTATGTCCACGGCGTGGTCGCCCATGCGCTCCAGGTCGTTGTTTATCTTCAGCGCGGAGATGATGAACCGCAGCGGGTAGCCCTCCGGCTTCTCCCGTTCGAGGATGGATACGGCGTGCTCCTCGAGCTCCACCTCCATGCGGTCGAGCAGTTCCTCGAGCTCCATCACCTCGCCCGCTTTCTTCGGCTCGTCGCGGAAGAACGCCTCCAGGGATTTGTCTATGGCGAGGTTGACGCGGTCCGCCACGTCGAGAAGCCGGGTCTTTATCTCGTCTATCCAGTCCATGAGCGCCTTTCTGCAGGAGCCGGATGATTTGCCCGTTCCGGCACGGAAACTATAATCCGATGGATGTCGCGGAAATCCTCCGGTTGCTTCGTTCCATTGATTATACTCCTTGTTTGTGCGGCCTCGGTGATGTTGCTGTTCGAGCCGAGCGAGGTGAGGGACTTCCTGGCGAGGCTCGTCGCGCCCTCCGCCTCTCCCGCGCCCTCCCTTTCGCCCCCCGCCGCGCCGAGCCCTTCCGTCTCCCCGCGAACCGCCCGTCCCTCCCCGCGCACTCCCCCTCCGTCCCCCTCGGCCCTCCCCACCGTGCCGCCCGCGGAGGTGAAGGCCGCGCTGGACGAGGTGGAGGGGCTCCTCGAAAAGGGCAAGGCGGTGGAGGCCCTTTCGCGGCTCGACGCCCTGCTTTCCCGTCCCCTTCCCCCCTTCCTTCTTCCGAAGGTGAAGGACATGAGGGAGCACGCCGCAGCCTTCCTCACCCTGCAGCTCTCCTGCGAGCGGGCCGCGGAGGGCGGAGAGGGAGAGACGGCCGTGGTGAAGGTGAAGGGCGGCGGCTCCATAGAGGGCAAGGTGCGGAGGAAGGAAGACGGCTCGCTCGTGGTGGTCACCGCGGGCGGGGTGAGGATAGAGCTCAAGCCCGGCGAGGTGGAGAAGGTGGAGCCCCTCTCCGCCGAGCAGTGGCGGGCCAGGCACCGCAGGACGTTGGAAAACCTCGCCGCCGCGGCGAAGCGCGCGGGCGCGAAGAGCTGGCTTCCGTGGTGGAAGGCGTTCCGTTTCGCCCGCCGCTACGACTTCAACCCGGAGCAGTGGCGGCTCTACCGGGAGATGGCCTCGCGCTTCGGCGACGTGATCCGCCGCCTGAAGGAATACCAGGCCCGGCGCCTCTACAGGCGGGCGCTGTATTTCCTGTCGCGCGGGATGGAGCGCAGCGCGGCGAAGGCGGCGGCCGAGCTCATACGCGACTATCCCGATTCGTCCTGCGCGGCGGACGCGGGCGAGCTGCTCGAACGCCTCGGCAAGCCCAATCCCCTGGCGCAGGCGGAGCGCACCGCCTCCCCCGGCCGGACGCGCTCCCCCTCCCGAACCGCCGTACCGCGGGGCACGCCTTCCCCCCCACCGGAGCGGGAGGAAGAGAGGGTGATGCGGCCGCCGCCCGCCGACACTCCCGCCCTGAAAGAGGCCAACGCCCTCTACTCCAAGGCGCGCGCCTACATAGAGCGGGCTTTCAAGGCGCTGGACGGCGACGACTACAAGAGGGCGGAAAAACTGTTCGACAAGAGCATCGGAATGCTGGAGAAGGCCCGCGGGCTCTACGAGCAGGCGGCCGCGACTTCCCGTAACCGCCGGGCGATAGAGGCGTTCATCGAACAGGTGAACCAGTTGATATATCTGTGCCGGAAGTCGAAACCGCTGGGGGTATGGCGTTGAGCCGTTTCCTGCGGGCCATCTTCCGCCTTCCCCTCCCCCGCGACGACGACGAGGCGGACCGCTTCGTCCGCCGCACCTTCCTTTTGCACTTCCACCCGTCCCGCGTGAAGCCGGAACACCTGCGCCTCCGCCACACCTGGTGCATGGGCGGCATATCGGCGTTGCTGTTCGGCGTAACGGTGGTTTCGGGGATAGTGCTCATGTTCTACTACAAGCCCTCCGTGGGCGAGGCGCACGCCTCTGTGCGGGACATCGAGAGCGTGGTGACGCTCGGCCCCTTCTGGCGGGCGGTGCACCGCTACGCCTCGGAGCTGATGATAATCACCGTCTTCTTGCACATGGTGAGGGTGCTGCTCAACCGCGCCTATCGCCCGCCGCGCGAGTTCAACTGGACGGTGGGCTTCGTGATGTTCCTCCTCTTGCTTTTCACCGCTTTCACGGGCTACCTGCTTCCCTTCGACGTGCTCAGCTACAACGCCGTGAGCGTGGCGAAGGGCATGTCCGACCGGGTCCCCTTCCTCGGCCGGGCGCTGGCGAAGCTGCTGTTCGGCGGCGACTACATAGGCGGCGAGGCCCTTTTGCGCTTCTACGTGCTGCACTGCGTGGCCCTTCCGCTCTCCATGGCCGCCCTGATGGGCCTCCACTTCTGGCGGGTGCGCCGCGACGGCTACAAGGGAGGACTCTGACCGGCATGGAGATAACCCTCCCCCTCCTCCACATGCAGATTGACCTGTTCATCGTGCTGCTGGGCTTCTTCGTGGGCGGCGTGTCGGCCTTCTTCGGGATAGGCGGCGGCTTCCTGGTGGTGCCTGCGCTGAACCTCATCTTCGGCGTGCCGCAGGCGCACGCGGTCGGCAGCAGCCTGGCGCAGATGGTGCCCACGAGCTTCTTCGGCCTCGTGCCTCACTGGAGGAAGGGCAACATCGTGTGGCAGGTGCCCGCCGTCTTCTTCATCGGCGCCTGCGCGGGAATCGAGCTCGGCGCGTGGCTCGTGGAGATGCTGGACGATCCCGACCTCGTAACCACCGTCGCGGGCCGTACCGTGAGAACGAGCCAGATATTCCTGCTCTCCGGCCTCTCGGTCATCTTCGTGCTGAAGGGCCTTTTCTTCATCTACGAGTCCACCCGCATACCGCGTCGCGAGAACGGCGAGCCCGGTCTGCGGTTCACCCGGCTGCTGCGCTTCGTGAAGATCCCGCCCATGCTCCGCCCGCGGCGGGACGAGTTCGAGCCCCTTCCCCTCCTCAACCTCGCCGCGGTCGGCTTCGCGGGGGGAGCGGCCATCGGCTTCCTCGGCCTGGGCGGCGGCTTCGTGGCCCTGCCGCTGTTCATCTACCTCGTGGGCATGGACACCAAGAAGGCGGTGGGTTCGTCGCTGCTCCTCGTCTTCCTGAGCGCATCGTGGGGCATGTTCCGCCACGCGGTGGCGGGGCGGGAGAACGTGGACTGGGCGATAACGCTGGCGATAGTGATAGGCTCGCTGGTGGGCTCGCAGGCGGGGGCGCTGCTCAACTCGGTGGTGAAACCGCAGAACATAAGGAAGTACATGGGTTACGTGGACCTCACTACGGCGGTGTTGATGTGGGCGGGGTTCGCCGCGCGTCTCTTGCTGAAGTGACCGCCGAACGGGGGGCCTGGCTGCTTCCGGCGCAGGCGGCGGCCAGAGGGCCGGAGTTCGAGCGCGCCGTGGCGCTCGCGCTGTTCGAGAGCGGGCTCGCGCGGCCGATCTCGGGACCGGCGGCGGTGAGGACGGACGGGCCCGGGCAGTGGGACGGGGTGGTTTTCTTCCGCGGAGCGCCCGCGCTGCTCGAATGCAAGGCGTACCTCTCTTTCCGCCGCAACTGGCCGAAATTGGAGCGCAGGCTGGACGAGGCGGCGGCCCACGGCCTGCCGCGCGTGTTGCTGGTCGCGCTGTCGGGCTCGGGCCTCTCCGCGCGGCGGGCGGGCGCGGTGGAGCTCGTGGAGATTCCCTTCTCCGACTTCGCGCCGCCTCCGCCTCCCCTCACGGTCGCCCTCTCCACCGGCGACCGGCTGGAGGTGACGGAAGGCGGTTTCCGCCACCCCTTCGGCGGTTTCGTTTCGGTGAGGACCCTTCCCGCCGCGGCGCGGGCGGGCGTCGCGGCGCTGGTGGAGGCGGCGTTCCTGAAGGCGCTGAAGCGGGCCTGCTTCTTCGCCTCGCGCGGCGCGCGCGTGGAGCTGGAGAGCGTCGAGCCCTACGGGGCGACGGGCGGCGAGATCGGTCTTCTGTGGCGGGTGGAGGACCTGCTGGGGGGCTTCTGCTCGCCCTCCCTGTCCGCCCTCTCCGACGCGCTGCGCGCGCTCGCGTCCGGGCGCGAGCCCCACGTCGGGCGGCGGGTGGCGGGCAACCTGCGCCGCGTCCTGGAGCGGGCGGGGGTGAGGCCGGGAGAGGGCGTCGAGGCGGTGCGGCGCGCCGTGCTGTCCTTCGAGCCCTTCGTCCTGTGGGCCGAGGCGAGGAAAGGGGCGGACGTGCGCGGCGCTCTTGAAAAACTGAGGGAACGGTACTCCGCCTACCGGCCATACGCCGTCTGTCCCTACAATCCGAACAAGGCGAGGGCGTGCGAGCGCTACCTGAAGGCCGCAATGTTGTAAACGTAGGTTGACATTCTGACAAACCGTTCGTTTACACCTTATCACCCTGCAACGAAACATCTTAGGTTGACATTCGTCCAATATGGTGTAAACTATTATTGACAACCGTGGCCGGGCCTGTTCGCACGGGGAAGCGGAAAGGCCGCTTTCAGGGCGCAATGCGGGCTCTTTCGCGTTTTGCGTTTTCGGCACGGCTGTTGTTGTGGAAGATTCCGTAAGCCAAGGAGGAAACATGGCGGCCAGGAAGAAACAGAGAATCTGCTCGGTGCCCGGGTGCAACAGGCCCTACATGGCCAAGGGCTACTGCCAGAAGCACTACGACCAGATGCGGAACTACGGCTACATCCGCCCCGAGACGGATCCCAAGAGCGTGGAGCGCTGCTCGGTGAACGGCTGCAACCAGCCGGTGGTGGACGGCGAGAAGTACTGCGAGAAGCACCTGAAGCAGCTCCAGAACTACAATCAGATCATCTCGGAGGTGGGCCGCCAGAAGAAGAAGATGTGCAAGGTCCCCGGATGCACCAATCCGGCGCACGCGCGGGGTTACTGCAACACCCACTACGGCCAGCTCTGGCGCAGCGGCAAGATCTCGCCCGAGCTCCGGCCGCGCAGGCGTTCCGCCGAGGAAGGCTACCTCAGCGAGCGCGAGCGGCAGATCATCCGCCTGCGCTACCAGAAGGAGCGCGAGACGCTCGAGCGCGAGCTCAAGCGCGCCCGCATGATCTACCAGGTTGTGCTGGGCTACGAGGGCAGGCTCCGCTGGCGCAGGGAGATAGAGAGCCTCGAAAAGGAACTCCGCAAGCTGAAGCAGCAGGAAGCCGAGGAAGTCAAGCGCTTCGAGAACCTCGCCCCCATCGAGGACACCTCGGAGTTCGACGACTGATACCGACCTTTCCTCCCTCCATCCTCCCCCTCCCGAGCCTCGACCGGCCTCACGGCCGGTCGAGGCTGTTTTTACGGGCGGGAGGCCCTTCTATTCGGCGGGCCGCGCGGCGGAGGCGGAAGCGGCCTGTTCCCCCGCGACCTTCAGGCGGAAGGCCAGGTTGAATATGCCCCTCTCGCTGAACCACGAGGCGACGGAGTCCTTCGCGAGCCTCCAGCCTTCCCTTCCTCTCTTGTTGAGCTCCCTCACCCTCCAGCCGAAGTACTCTGAGAGTTCATAACCGATTCCTCGCCGTTCCGCCGCCCGGCGGCTCGCCGCGGCGTCCAGTTCGGGACCGAGGAAGGCGTATTCCGCTTCGAGGGCCGGCTTGCCCGAGGCGGGGTCCAGGTAGCGCCTGAGAAGCCACATCGTCGCGTAATCCTTCTGCTTCGCGTTCCTCATCCAGGGGCATTGCAGTGAGCTCACGGGGACCCAGCCGTTCGAGCCGAGATCGTCCAGCCGCGCCTTGCAGGCTTCGATCCACTCGCCCACGGTGGCAGGTTTCCACCCGGTCTCCACCTCCCTGTCGATCGAGTAGTACACGAACACACTCTTCGTCTCCGCCTTCAGAGGGGACTTCCCGGGCCGCTTCAGGCGGAAGGCGGGGTTGAACATCCTATACCTCTCGCGGAACCACGAGACCAGCGAGGAATCGAGCAGCGTCCAGCCTTCTTCGCCCAACTCGTTGAGCTTCTCCAACCTGCACTCGAACCATATGCGGGCGTAGTCGTCCCGCGAGGGGCTGCGCTTCTCCTTGCGGTAGCGCTCGTCCGCCGCGCGGCGCGTCTCGATGTCCAGATCGGGGCCGAGAAAGGTGTACTCGACCTCGAAGGCGGGCTCGCCCGTCTTCGGATCCAGGTATCTCACCAGCAGCCACATCTTCCCGTCCTTCACGTTCTTCATCCAGGGGATTTGCCGGGACTCGGCGAGTATCCAGCCTTTCGAGCCCAAGCCGTTCAGCCAGGCCACGTAGGGGTTGATCCGCTCGCCCGTGGCGCGAGGGGAGGCGAGCTTTCCCACCTCCATCACCATCCGGCTCGAGAAGATGTATCTCAGCTCGACCTTCAGCGGAAGATTCGGCGCGGGCTTTTCCTCGGCCGACGCGGCGGTGAGGACCACGGCCGCGAAGAGAGCGAAGAGCAGCGTGACTACGGAAATTCTGCCTGTCATTTCTTCCTCCTTTTCTGGGACGGGGGGTCTCGGAGAAAAGGTCTATCGCGCGGTGTCCAGCCCCCCTTCTATTTTATATATCCCGGTAGGCGGCAGGAAGGGAAGTTTTTTCGGTGGCAGGGGCAGGCGCCACCCGTGGGATTCCGCTTCGAGCTCGAAGCGGCAAGGGAGGAAGGACAGCCGCCCCGCCCTTTTCCGCGGGGTGAAGAACGGTATAATGGGGTTC
>QNBY01000060.1 GCA_003644275.1 Planctomycetota bacterium | reverse complement strand
AGCGCCGGAAGCGTGTACTCCGCCGGGCCGCCCGTGGTGGAGGCCCACGCCAGCAGCAGCCCCCCCGCGAAGCCCGACAGCGGCCCGAACGCCTCGAAACGCCTTATGCGCACCTGCAACAGGTGCCAGCCCACCAGCAGGTGCGCCATCAGCGTGAGCGACTCGAACAGGTTCCGCATCGGCGGGTAGCCCGTCTCGCGCCACGCCAGCGCGAACCCCAACGCCCCCGCCGCGAGCCCCACTCCCTGCAGCGCGAAGCCCGCCGCGTCCAGCCGCTTCCGCCCGGACACCAGCGCCGCCAGGAACGCCGCTCCGCTCAGCAGGTACGCGGCGAGGGAAACGCCGAACAGCGCCGCGCCCATCACGCCCTCCTTTCCCGAAGCGAGAGGAACATGAGAAGGCTCGCGAACATCAGCAGGTAGCCCGCGTACACCGCGAGCTTGCCCGGCCGCCGCGCCACCGTGAAGAAGGAACAGGGCGGTATCCCCTTCGCTGCGAGGTAGTCCTCGAACGCCGACGGCGTCCGCAGGTTGCCCGGCAGCGCCTCCCAGTCGTCGAGGCTCACGTAGCGCCCCCAGTCCGCCTGATAGACGCTCCAGCCCGCCACCCGCAGCGGATGGTTCACCGATATGCGCGCGTTCTCCATTACCTTCTTCCCGTCGCGGTACACGTTCACCACCGACAGGAAGCTCCGCGGCGCTCCCCTTATCTCCACCTCCGCCCGAAAGTCGGTTATCCGGCCGTCGCGCGGCTTTTCCGCCCGGCATCTAATCGCCACGTCCCCCATCCGCCGCGACCCGTTCAGCGGCACCGCTATCCGCCGCTTCCTCCCTCCCGCGGACACCTCCAGCACCGCGTACGCCTCCTTGGCCCGAGAGGCCGGTATCTCCCCGCGAACGTCGGCCTCGCCCTCGAAGGCGAATCCCGCCCGCCTGAACGCGAGCCCCCCCACTTTCACCTCGTCCTCGCCGGGCTCCAGCGTCCCCTTGCGCGTGGGATAGAACTTCACCTCGAACGACACCAGCTCCAGCTCGAAGGGCAGGGCGGCGCCCTCGTCGTCGCTCCTCTCCACGAACGTCCCCGAACGCTCCCCCGGCGCGAAGTACCCCTCCACCGGCGGCATCACGCCCGGCGCGGTCTTCAGCGTCGTTCGGAACACACCCTCTTTCGCCAGGAACCCGTCCGCCGCCCTCCCCGCAGACACCACCACGCACGCCAGGTGCACCCCCGCGAGCGCGAGCCCCCTCCTGCCGCGCCTCACGAGCTCCAACCCCTTCAGCAGGCAGCCCACGTTGAAGTACCACGCCGCCGTCAGGAACCACGGCGCGGCGTACACGTAGATACGGGCCGTCTGAAGCTCCATGAACGAGCCCACCGCGCAGCCCAGCGCGAGCACGCCGCCCGCCGCAACCATCGCGAGCGGCGACGACAGAACCCGCCGCGCGGGAGCCAGGGCGAGCTGCGGCAGCGCGAACACCAGCGCCGCCGCCGCGAACCGCTGCGGATCGCCCGGGTACATCACGCTCCAGAATATCGAAAAGAAGACCAGCGCCGCCCCGAGACTCAGGCTGAACATCTCCGAAAGCCCGCCGGCCCTCTTCGTTTCCGCGTCCATATCCCGATTATACCTCGGATGCGTCCCGCGCCAGGACAAAAGCCGCCTTTTCGCGCCGAATCCCTCTCCCTCGCCCTATTCCTCCGCCGCCCCCTCCGGCGATTCCTTCGAGCGCAGATACCCCTCCAGCCACTTCTTTATCCGTTCGTATTCCGCCACGAAGGCGTCGAACAGCGGAAGAAGCTCCTCCTCGCCCGCCCCCTCGCGCAGCGCCGCCTCCACCTTCCGCGCCAGCGCCGATATGTCCGCGAGCCCGTAGCTCGCCGCCGTCCCCTTCACCGCGTGGATCTCCGCCGCCAGCTCCTCCCTCTTCCCTTCCTCCAGCAGCTTCCTCAGCCGTCCCGCCGTCTCTCCAAGCACCTTCAGGTAGTCCATCAGAAGTTCCAGAAGCTCCGGGTCGTCCAGGAAATTGAGGAAGTGGTCGTCTATCGGGCACCCGTCCGCCGCCTCCTTCACCGGGAACAGCCCCTTGCCGGCCAGCGAGAACACCTTCCAGAACGAGAAGTCCACCGGCTTCGTGATTATCGCGTCGAACAGCTCCGGCCGGGTTATCTCCTCCCGCGCGAGCCCCGTCAGCAGCACGATGAATATCCGGTTCCCCTTCATCTCCCGCACCGCCTCCGCGAGCTCCGTCCCCGTAACCTCCGGCATCTGGTCGTCGGTGATGAGTATGTCGAAATCCTCCGCCGCCAGCCGGTCCATCGCCTCCGCCGCGGAGGCCGCCAGCTCGAAGTCCGCTCCCGCCTTGCTCAGCGCCACCCGGTAGTAGGAAAGGCTCGCCGGGTCGTCGTCCACCACCAGCAGCCGCGGCGCGCGGTCCAGCCCCTTCAGCCGCGACGCCAGAAGCGACACGTTCCGCCTGTCCTCCGGAGAGCCCCCCTCCGTCGCCTCCTCCTCCACCGGCACCGAGATCGTGAACGTCGTCCCCTTGCCGGGCGAGGACGTCAGCGCTATCTTCCCCCCCAGAAGCTCTATCAGCTTCCGCGTTATCGACAGCCCTATGCCCGTCCCCTTCGTGGGCGACATCCCCGGATCGCCCGCCCTGAAGAACTCGTCGAACAGCCGCTCCTGCTGCTTCGGGTGCAGACCTATGCCCGTGTCCCGCACGCGGAAGATGAGGCTCGGCCTGCTGTATTCCACCTCCAGCGTGATGGCGCCGCTGTCCACGTATTTCAGCGCGTTCGACACTATGTTTATCAGTATCTCGCTTATCCGCGACGGATCCCCCGTGACCCGCTCCGGCAGATCAGGCGACAGCTCCAGCCTGAACTGCAGCCCCTTCGCCTCCGCCTGTTCGCCGAACACGTGCGCCAGGTCCAAAGCCAGATCGCCCGGCGAGAACGACACCCGGTTCGGAAGCAGCCGCTTCGAGTCCAGCTTCGTGAATTCGAGTATGTCGTTCAGCAGCGCCGCCAGCAGTTTCAGCCGCCGCACCAGCCGCGAGTCGTCGCCCTCGTGCTCCTCCAGCGTCCGGTACAGGAACGCCTGTAGCGCGTTCCGCACCTCGTGCGTCACCACGCTCAGCGTCCGCTTCGTCTCCTCCAGCTCCCCTTCGGCCTGTTGTAGCCGCTCCTCCAGCCGCTCCACCTTGCGAACCTCTACCAGCGCCAGCAGCGAGAACGAAAACCCCTCCGTCTTTATCCCCGTCGTCCAGGCGAACACCGTCCGCTTCTGTGCTCCCGGCCCCACCAGCGCCAGCTCCTCGCCCGAGAGCGTCTTCCCCTCCCGCACCGCCTCCTCTATCAGCTCGAACGGCCCCTCCAGCGGCGACATCTCGAACAGCCGCTCCACCGTCGCCGTCTCCAGCTCGCCCGCCGCCTCGTCCTCTATGTCCAGTATCTCCAGCATCGTCCGGTTGAACGATTTGAGCGACCCCTCCTGCCCGAACGTCGCCACCCCCGCCTCGAGCCCGTCCATCAGCTCGTTCCAGTAGCGGGTGATGAGCACGTATTCCGTCTGCGACCGCTTGTTCAGCGGAAACGCCAGCTTCACCGCAGGGAACCCCTCCACGCGGTAGAACGTCGCCGTCAGCGTCCGGCCCTCCGGGCCTCCCAGCTCCACCTCCTCCCCCTCGACCTCTCCCGCCGCGAACCGTTCCGCCGCCTCTTCCAACTCCGCGGGCATCCCTTCCATCCCCGCCGATTCCAGCACCTCGTAGAACGCCGGGCTCGCCGCCAGGAAACGCCCGTCGCGCCCGAATATCGCCCGCGGGCTCTCGCATTCCTCCGTCAGCCGCGCCGCCAGCGCCTCCAGCGCCCCCCGCTTCCGCCTCCACGCGAACCGGAACGCGGGCAGCGAAACCAGCGCCGCGCCCGCCAGCAGCGCCAGCAGAAGCAGCAGCACCGCCGCCCCCGACGGCTGCTCCATATAGAAGATCCCCGACAGCTTCAGCGCCCGCGCGAACGGCCGGCGGTACACGTACACTTCGCGAAGGAACGACGCCGGAACCCGCGTCAGCTTCCCCGCGGGTATCCCCTTCGCCTCTTCCGCCGTCAGCGGAAAATCCTCGCCCGCCGCCAGTTTCCCCTCCACGAGGTACGCCGTCCCGTAGCGCCCGTCTCCCGGCAGCGAGTCGAACATCTCCCGCGCCTTCGCCGTCGCTCCCTTCCTGTACGAATCCCCCACCAGCCCCGTCACGCCCTGCGCGGGCATGAACACGCAGAACACCCGCCCCTCGCGCTCCACCGAGGCGTATATGTAGAACCGCCCCGGCGGAGGGACGTTCAGCTTCAGCACCCCTTCCGGCTTCCCGCTCAGTTTCACCGAGATCGCCCGCACCGCCGCCATGTCCTCCGGCGACACCCAGGCGTACTCCACCCGTCCCTTCGGATCGCAGATGAATATCCCCGCGTCCCTCCTCGCTTCCGCGTCGTAGGCCGCGCTTATCCTCCGCTTCGTCTCCTCGTCCAGCTTCCCCATGCCCGCCGGGATCTTCGAGCCCCCCCGCTCCGCGGCCGTTCCCGCCTCGTTCCGCAGCGCCTCCACCGCGCGGTCGCTCTCGTTCTTGAAAAACGTGGCGATGGCCTTCTCCACCAGCCCGGCCGTCTTCTCGGCTTCTTTGATCAGGAAGGCCCTCTCGCGCTCGAGCCGGCCTTCCATCACCGCCCACAGCACCGCGCCGCCGATGCTGAGCACGAGAAGCCATAGCAGGTAAACTCTTCTCTCGCTGTTGTCCATGACCTCGGCGGGAAACGCCCCCGCACGCGATAGTATATCCCCGCAACACCTTTTTTTCAAGAAACCCCTCTCCGCCGCTTTCTTGTCCCCGCCGCTCAACCTCTTATAATCCTCTCATGCGCTTCGCTCCCCGCTTCCTCCCTCTGCTCGCCTTCCTCCTCGCCGCCGCCTTCCATCCCGCGGCCCGCGCCGAGGGAATCTCCGTCGAACTCCCCACCGGCGGCTACTTCCGCAGCGGCCAGGTGATGCCCGTCGTCGTCGCCGTCGAGACCTTCGGTAACCGCGTCGAGTACAACATCACCCTCACCCCCGCCTTCGGCCGCTCCGGCGCTTCCGGCGCGGAGGTCATCCTCGAAAGCGCCTCCGTGCCCCCCCGAACCCTCAAGCGCTTCACCCTTCCCGTCCTCCTCGACTCCCGAACCCCCGGCCTGCACCTCAGCGTCATAGACGAACTCTCCATGACGCGCGACACCGTCTTCTCCGAGGACCTCTCCCCCCGAATACGCTACCTCGCCCCCAAGGAACGCCTCTTCCTCTTCACCGGCGACCCCTCCTTCTGCTCCCCCCTCATGAAACTCGCCGCCCTCCCGGACCTCGTCGTCCGCCCCGTCTTCGTCCCCCTCGACTCCCCTCTTTTCTCCCGCTGGCAGTTCCTCGAAAGCGTGGACTGCGTCGTCCTCGCCTTGCGCCCCGACTCCCCCCTTTCCGGCCGGGCGCTCCGCTCCCTCTCGGAATACCTCGAACTCGGCGGCCGAATCGTCGCCGTCTCCTCTCCCGCCGCCGCCGCTTCCCTCCTCGGTGCGGATTCCCTCCCTCCCCCAGACGATCCCGCCGTCCGCGCCTCCTCTCCCTCCGCCCTCGTCCTCTCCCGCGGCCTCGGCCTCCTCGCCTCGCTCGCCTGTCCCCCCGGCGACGACAAACAATGGGTCTCCTGCTGGACCTGGACGGCCTCCAACGTCTCCTTCCCCGCCGCTCCCGTCAGCCTCCTCCCTCCCGAGCCCGACGTCCGCCTCTTCCAGCCCGTCGTCAAGTCCTTCTTCTCCCCTATGGACATGGCTTCTTCCTACCGCCGCACCCTCTTGCTCGCGCTCCTCTCCCTCTTCCTCGCCTTCCTCCTCGCCGCGGCGCTCCTCTACGCCTTCGGCCTCAGCGGAAACGGCCTCGCCGCCTTCTCCTTCCTCGCCGCCGCCGCGCTCGTCCTCTTCTTCCTCATCCACGCCCTCATCCCAAAGCCCGGCGTCGTCTGGCGCTACCGCTCAATCATCGAGACCGACGGCCGCGGCTCCGGCAGGATGACCGTCTTCACCTCCCTCTCCGCCACCTCCGAGAAAACCGTGACCCTCGAGGAAGAGCCCTCCGGCGTCACCAAGATACTCTTCTCCCGCGAGGAAATCTTCCCCCTCAACGCCCCCCGCACCCGCAGCCCCGCCGCAGGATGGAGAATAAGGGGCATCCCCGTCCTTCCCCGCAGGCCCACCCTCCTCATGACCGTCGTCCCTCTTAGCGCCCTCCGCGACCGCATTCCTCCCTTCCTCGTCCCCGTCCTCTCACGCCGCGCCTCCGAACTCACCATCCGCACCGGCGCGGGCTTCAGAAGGCGTTTCATCCAGGTGCAGGACGACTCCGTCTGCCTCGGCCCCCAGTGCGTCCCCCACGACCGCTTCTCCCGAAGCCGCGAGCCTCTCCCAGGCTTCGATCCCGACGAGTGGGCCTTCCTCTACATCGCCTGTTTCCGCTGTTCTAGACCCGACGTCGCCGGAACCCTCTACTGGCCCCTCGACGAGCCCGGCGAGATGGTCAGCTCCGACAGCATCATGAGAATAGACTTCCGCCGCATCGGAGAGCTCGGGGCCACTCTCCTTTTCGCCCCCGCCCCCGCGGAGCCGAACGAAAGGAACGAGCAATGACCGCACGCTCTCTCGCT
>QNBY01000059.1 GCA_003644275.1 Planctomycetota bacterium | reverse complement strand
CACGTCCATCACCTCCGCCAGTAGCGCGGGAAAATCGGGGTGCGACGGGTTCACCGCTATGCGCCCGCCCCGTATCCGCCCCGCGAGAAGCTCCGAGGGACGGTAGTCCTCCGGAACGGGTTCGCGCGCCTCCAGCGCCAGCTTCACCCTCAGTCTCTGGACCGCAGCCTTCCGGTTGATCTCGGCGCTTCTCGACTCGCTGGCCTCCGCCTCCGTCCCGGTGGGCTCGTGGCGTATCCTGACGCCGGTCTCCACCTTGTTCCTGTGCTGCCCGCCGGGTCCGGACCTCCTCACCTTCTTCACGGTGCACTCTCTCATCAACTTTTCGACAGGAAGCGCTGCGGGATGCAACTCTCACCTCCCCGGCCGCTTGCGGCTCCCCGGCCGTGCGGTATATTTCGATTGTACGGCCCTGCTCCGCTTTTTCCCTCACCCCGCGTCACGGAGGACGAAATTGAGGAAGCGCCATTTTCTCCTAATCGCTCTGGCCGCCGTTTCCGCCCTGCTTCTCATCCTCCGCCCGGACGCCTGCTCCCTTCGCGGCGAGCAGAAGTCCACCCCGCCCCCGCATGTCAACCGCACCACCCTCCCCCCTCAGTTGGCGGAGAAGCCCGACCTCATGCGCCTCGCCACCTTCAACATACGCCAGTTCTCCTCCAACTCCCGCGACGACTGGGAGCTCGCCCGCATCTGCGACGTGCTGGACGATTTCGACATAGTGGCGATGCAGGAAGTGTTCGACACGAAGGCGCTCGACAGGTGCGCGGCCGAGATGAAGAAGCGCGGCCTGTCCTTCTCCTGGCTCGCCTCCCGAAAAGTGGGCACCCGCCGCTGGAAGGAATACTACGTCTTCTTCTACCGCTCCGACCGCGTGAAGGCACTCGACAAGGGCACCACCTACCCCGACCGCGAGAGCGTCTTCATCCGCGAGCCCTTCTGGGCGTCCTTCCGCTGCGGCAAGTTCGACTTCACCCTCATCACCGTACACGTACTGATGAAGACCCCCAAAGCGCCCGAGAGGAAGAAGGAGCTCGACGCCCTGGCCCGCATCTACCGCATGGTCCAGGATGGCGACGAGAAGGAAAACGACGTCATCCTCCTCGGCGACTTCAACGAGAACGCGGACTCGAAGCGCTTCGAGAAGCTCCGCGCCGTCGAGACCATGCACATGCTCAACGACGGCCTGAAGACGAACATATACGACAGCCTCTCGATAGACAACATAATGTTCCAGGACCGCTACACCGCCCGCGAGTACGCGGGGAAATGCGGCGTGCTGAAGTTCGACGTCCACATGTTCGGCGACGACGACCGCGCCGCCCGTCTCGCCGTCTCCGACCACCGCCCCTTCTGGGCGCTCTTCAGGACGGACCGGAAGGACGACGACTGACGCTCCCCCCTCCCCTCCGCGCCGTCCCGCCGCCCGCACCCGCTTTCCGCGCCTTCCTTTCCCCCTGCTCCCGCGCCGGCCCGCCCGGCGTATTTCTTCCCCTTTTCCCCCAAACGAAAAACCCCTCTCCCCCGTAGGGGGAGAGGGGTTCGCTGTCCTCGATGGGGTTACTTCCCGGCCGGTTCGACGGTGAGCGCGCCGTCCCGCGCGTCCACGCGCACGGTGTCGCCGTCCGCCACCTTCCCGGCGATGATGAGCCTCGCCAGCGGCGTCTCCACCTCGCGCTGGATGAAGCGCTTGAGGGGGCGCGCGCCGAAGGTCGGATCGTAGCCGTGCTCCGCCAGGTAGTCGCGCGCGGCCTCGGTGAGCTCCAGCGTTATGCGCCGCTCCTCCAGCCGCTCGCGGAGCCGCGAGATCTGTATGTCCACTATCCGCTTCAGCTCCTCGCGGGTGAGCGGCTTGAACAGCACTATCTCGTCCACCCGGTTGAGGAACTCGGGGCGGAAGGCGGACCGCAGCTCCCGCATCACCGCCTGCCTGGCGTCCTCCCGCAGCTCGCCCGCGCTCGTTATGCCGTCGAGCAGGTAGTGCGAGCCCAGGTTGGAGGTCATGATCACGATGGTGTTGCGGAAGTCCACCGTGCGGCCGTGGGAGTCGGTGAGGCGGCCGTCGTCGAGGAGTTGCAGAAGCACGTTGAACACCTCGGGGTGCGCCTTCTCTATCTCGTCGAACAGCACCACGCTGTAGGGCTTGCGGCGCACGGCCTCGGTGAGCTGGCCGCCCTCCTCGAAGCCCACGTAGCCCGGAGGCGCGCCGATGAGCCTGCTCACCGCGTGCTTCTCCATGTACTCGCTCATGTCTATGCGGACTATGTTCTCCTCGGTGTCGAACAGGGCCTCGGCGAGGGCGCGGGCGAGCTCGGTCTTGCCCACGCCGGTGGGGCCGAGGAAGATGAACGAGCCTATCGGCCTGTCGGGCGGCTTGATGCCGGAGCGGGCGCGAAGCACGGCGTCCGACACCAGTTTCACCGCCTCGTCCTGGCCCACCACGCGCCGGTGGAGTATCTCCTCGAGGCGCAGCAATTTCTCCCGCTCGCCCTCCATGAGCCTGCTGACCGGTATGCCGGTCCAGCGGGAGACTATCTGCGCTATCTCCTCCTCGGTGACCTCCTCGCGGATGAGCCTTCCCTCGCCCTGGCGGTGCTTGAGGCGCTCCTCTTCCTCGCGTATCTTCCGCTCTATCTCGGGGAGCACGCCGTGCATGAGCTCGGCGGCGCGGTTGAGGTCGTAGTTGCGCTTGGCCTGCTCTATCTCGAGCTTGACGCGCTCGTGTTCCTCGCGCAGCTTGCGGATTCGGGCGATGGCCTCCTTCTCGGCCTGCCACTTGGCGCGCAGGGAGTCGGCCTTGGCCTTCAGGTCGGCGAGCTCGCGCCGCGCTTCCTCCAGGCGCTTGCGGGAGGCCTCGTCCTTCTCCTTCTCGAGCGCCTTCACCTCTATCTCGATGCGCATGGCCCGCCTCATCACCTCGTCCAGCTCGGACGGCATGGAGTCTATCTCGGTGCGAATCATGGCGCACGCCTCGTCCACCAGGTCTATCGCTTTGTCCGGCAGGAAGCGGTCGGTGATGTAACGGTTGGAGAGGACGGCGGCGGCGATGAGGGCGCTGTCGTGTATCTTCACGCCGTGGTGGAGCTCGTAGCGCTCCTTCAGCCCGCGCAGTATGGTGATGGTGTCCTCCACGGAGGGGGGCTCGACCAGGACGGGCTGGAAGCGCCGCTCGAGCGCCTTGTCCTTTTCGAGGTGCTTGCGGTACTCGTCGAGGGTGGTGGCGCCGATGCAGCGGAGCTCGCCGCGGGCCAGCATGGGCTTGAGCATGTTGCCCGCGTCCACCGCGCCCTCGGCCGCGCCCGCGCCCACGATGGTGTGGAGCTCGTCTATGAACAGGATGACGCGGCCCTCGCTGTTGCGTATCTCGTTGAGGACCGCCTTCAGCCTCTCCTCGAACTCGCCGCGGTACTTCGCGCCCGCGAGCAGCGAGCCCATGTCGAGGGCGAAGATGGTCTTGTCCTTCAGCGTCTCTGGCACGTCGTTGTCCACGATGCGCTGGGCGAGGCCCTCGACTATCGCCGTCTTGCCCACGCCGGGTTCGCCGATGAGGACGGGGTTGTTCTTCGTCTTTCGGGTGAGTATCCTTATGACGCGGCGTATCTCGGAATCGCGCCCTATGACGGGATCGAGCTTGCCCGCGCGGGCCTCCTTCACGAGGTCGCGGCCGTACTTCTCGAGCGCCTCGTAGGTGGTCTCCGGCGTGGGGCTCGACACCCGCTGGTTGCCGCGCACCTCGCGCAGGGCGTCGAGCAGGCGCTGCTCGGTGACGCCGGAATCGGCGAGCGCCTTCGCGGCCGCGGAATCGGGCGCGGCGGAGAGTATCGCCATGAGCAGGTGCTCGACGGAGACGAAATCGTCCTTCATGGACTTCGCCTTCTCCGACGCCGCGATGAGGACCTTTCCGAGCGCCGCGGAGACGCCGGGCATGGACTGCGCGCCGGAGACGCGCGGCCGGGAGTTCAGGGCGGCCTCGAGCCTCTCGGAGAGCGACTCGACCGGCACGTCCATCTTCCTGAGCAATCTGTCCGCAAGCCCCCCTTCCTGCTTCAGCAGGGCGGAGAGCAGGTGTTCCGGTTCTACGGTGGTGTGGCCCATCCTGACCGCGGTCTCCTGCGCCGCGGCGAGGGCTTCCTGAGACTTTTGGGTGAATTTCTCTATGTTCATATCACCCTCCTTTCGCAATCTATGTCTTTCGGCCCGCCGTCCGGCTCACCAGCGCCGCGGGCGGAACCGGGATACGTCGGCGAGTTTTTCGTAGAGTTTCTTCTCCTCGGCGGTGAGCCGCTCGGGGAGCACTATCTTCAGCACGGCGTACAGGTCGCCGGCCTTGCCGCGCGGGTTGGGGAGCCCCTTTCCGCGCAGGCGGAGCTTTCGGCCCGACGGCGAGCACGGGGGCACGGTGAGATCCACCTTCCTTCCGTCGGGGAGGGGGACCGGCACCTTCGCGCCGAGCGCGGCCTCCCAGGGCGCGACGGGGAGGTCTATGTATATGTCGCGGCCCTCGAGCTTGAAGAGGGGATGCGGCTGTATGCGGACGGTGATGTACAGGTCGCCGGGCTCGCCGCTCCCCGACGGCGGGCCTCCCTGTCCGGGAAGGCGTATCCTCTGGCCGTCCACTATTCCCTTCGGGATGGTGAGCTCGATGGTCTTCGTCTTCGGACGGAGGGAGCCGTCCGGCGTGCGCTCGAGCGTGGAGAAGGATATCTCCCGCTTGGCGCCGGAGTAGGAATCCTCGAGCGGGATGGAGATTTCCGCCGTCCGGTCCTCGCCCCGGCGCGCGACGCGGGAGGCCCCCCTGCGGGTGCGGGCCGCGCCGCCGAATATGGTTCGGAAGAAGTCGGAGAAGCCGCCGAGGTCGCCGTCGCCGAAGAGGTCGGATATGTCCACCCGGACGGACTCCCAGCCGGGGGGCGGGGTGAAGTCCTGCCCGTGCCGCCAGCCGGGGCCGAGCGCGTCGTAGCGCTTCCTCTTCTCCGGGTCCTTGAGGACCTCGTAGGCCTCGTTTATCTCCTTGAATCGTTCCTCGGCGTCGGGCGACTTGTTCCGGTCCGGGTGATATTGCCGGGCCAGCTTCCTGTAGGCCTTCTTTATCTCATCCGGGCTCGCGTCGCGGGAGACGCCGAGTATCTTGTAGTAGTCCTTGTATTCCATGGTCCTCTTCCCGGGCGGCGGAGCCGCCCCCTCCTTTCGCCCGTATTCACGAAACGACCCTCACTGGGGAGGGTCGGCCGGGAAGGGAGGGCCGGGGAGGGACGGGCCTCCCCGGCCGGTTCGCCGCGATTACTTCTCCTCGAACTCGGCGTCTATGACGTCGTCGTCCTTCCCGCCCTTTCCTCCGTCGTCCTGCGGAGGCTGCTGCCCGGACGCCTGCTGTCCTCCGCCCGCGGCCTGGTAGAGGGCGGAGGATATGCGGCTGGTCATCTGCTGGAGGTCGGAGGTGAGGGACCGCACCTTTTCGAGGGGAGCGTTTTCCTTGACGGCCTTCTTGGCCTGGTCTATGAGGTGCTCCGCCTCGCCCTTGTCCTTGGGGTCCAGCTTTTCGCCGTGTTCCTTGATGGTGCGTTCGAGCTGGTAGGCGAGCGCGTCGAGGTTGTTCCTGGCGTCCGCCTCCTCCTTGAAGCGCTTGTCCTCCTCGGCGTGGGCCTGGGCCTCCCTGACCATGCGGTCCACCTCGGCCTTGTCGAGGTTGGTGGTGCCGCTGATGGTTATCTTCTGCTCCTTGCCGGTGTCCATGTCCTTGGCGGAGACGTTGAGGATACCGTTGGCGTCTATGTCGAAGGTGACCTCGATCCTGGGGACGCCGCGGGGAGCGGGCCTTATGTCCTCGAGGCGGAAGCGGCCGAGCACGCGGTTCTCGCGCGCCATCTGGCGCTCGCCCTGGAGCACCACCACGTCCACGGCGGTCTGGCCGTCCTCGGCGGTGGTGAATATCTCCGACTTGCGGCAGGGTATGGTGGTGTTGCGCTCGATGAGCTTGGTCATCACGCCGCCCTGGGTCTCCACGCCGAGGGAGAGGGGGGTGACGTCGAGGAGCACCACCTCGTCCATCTCGCCCTTTATGATGGCCGCCTGCATGGCCGCGCCGACCGCGACGACCTCGTCGGGATTGACGGACATGTTGGGGTCCTTGCCCGTCATCTTCTTGACGAGTTCCTGGACGGCGGGTATGCGGGTGGAGCCGCCGACGAGGATGACCTCGTCAATGTCGGAGGCGGTGAGCTTCGCGTCCGAGAGGGCCTGGTTGACCGGGCCGCGGCAGCGCTCCACCAGGTCGGCGGTGAGGGCCTCGAAGCGGGCGCGGTTGATGGTCATGTTGAGGTGCTTCGGCCCGGAGGCGTCCGCCGTTATGAAGGGGAGGTTTATGGCGGTCTGGGTCACGCTGGAGAGCTCGCACTTGGCCTTCTCGGCGGCCTCGTAGAGGCGCTGGAGGGCCTGCCTGTCGTTGCGGAGGTCTATGCCGTGGTCCTTCTTGAACTCGTCGGCGATCCAGTCCACGATGCGCTTGTCGAAGTCGTCGCCGCCGAGATGGGTGTCGCCGCTGGTGGCGAGGACCTCGCAGACGCCCTCCCCCACCTCGAGTATGGAGACGTCGAAGGTGCCGCCGCCGAGGTCGAAGACCAGGATGGTCTTGCGGTCCTTGCTCTCGGCGCCGTAGGCGAGCGCCGCGGCGGTGGGCTCGTTGATTATCCTGAGGACGTTGAGCCCGGCTATGCGGCCCGCGTCGCGGGTGGCCTGGCGCTGCGCGTCGTTGAAGTAGGCCGGCACCGTGATCACCGCGCTCGTCACGGGCTGACCCAGGTGGGCTTCGGCTGCGGCCTTGAGCTT
>QNBY01000058.1 GCA_003644275.1 Planctomycetota bacterium | reverse complement strand
TGGAAGGCAGCGTCACGTGGCGGAAGCGGAGCCAGGGGCCTGCGCCGTCGAGGGCCGCGGCCTCGTGGAGGGAGGGGTCCACCGCCTGAAGCGCCGCGAGCAACAGCATCATGTGGAAGCCTATGTAACGCCACGATATGGCCGCGATGAGGGACGGAAGGACGAGAGACTCGTCCGCCAGCCAGAGGGGGGAGACGCCCGCGGCGCTCTCCAGGAAGGCGTTCAAGGGACCCTCGAAGGGGTTGTAGAGCAGGGTGAACAGTATGGCCACCACGGCGCTGGGCAGGATCATCGGCGAGAAGACCAGGCTCCGCAGCGCCCGCGAAAGAGGGGAAGAGCACTGCAGCGCCAAGGCGAAAGCCAGCGCGAGCGGTATCTGGATGACCACCGAGGCGAGCGCCAGCACGAGGTTGTGGGCGAAGGCGCGGTAGAAGACGGGGTCGGCCAGCAGCTCGGCGTAGTTGGCGGTCCCCGCGAACGTCACGGAGCGCGCGCCGAAGGAGAGGAACGAGAACACCACCGACTGCGCCACGGGCAGCAGCACGAGCCCCCCGTACAGGACGAGGGCGGGCAGGAGGAAGGCGGGCAGTCCTGGAGGCGCGGGCCGGGCTTTCACGCTCATCGCAATTTGGAGGCCGTTTCCTCGAGTTTTTCGGCCACGGCGCGCGGGTCCATCGAGAGGGAAAAGAGGGCCTGGCAGGTGTCCTTGTGCACCTCGGCGAGGCGCGGGCCGAAGAGTTGGTCGAAGTACATCTGGATGAACGACGCGCGGGAGAGTATTTCGAACGCCCGGCGGGTGAGCGGGTTGAAGCTGGAGGGGGGAGCGCCCTTCACTGCGGGTATCCTGCCGGTAGCCGCCCAGTCGGAGGCGAAGCGGGCGTCGGTGAGGCAGTCCAGCAGGTCCATGGCGAGGTCGGGATGTTTGCAGGACGCCGAGAGGGCGTAGGCGCAGTTCAGGCCGCCCACCACGGCGGAATCGTCCCCTCCGGGCGCGCCGAGGGCGGGGAAGGGGAAGCAGCCGTAGCGTTCCAGGCCCGCGGGGGACTCGGTGGCGGCGTGGGCGATGAACCAGGTCCCCATGAGGGTCATCGCCGCCTTTCCGGTGAAGAGCAGGCGGCGGGAGGCATCGGTCTTCATGCCCTGGAAGCCGCGGTTGAAGCAGCCCGCCTTCACCATTCCGCGTATCATCTCACCGGCCTTCACGAAGGCGGGGGAGAGGAAGGCTCCCTTCTCGAGGGCGGCGGCCTTGCGGACCGCTTCCCGCCCGCCGTTTCGCACCACGCCGTACACGTAGTAGAAGCAACCGGGCCAGCGGTCCATGTTGCCGAGCGCTATGGGCTCGACGCCCTTCTCCCGGAGACGGCGGCAGGCGGCCAGCAGTTCGTCGAAGGTGGCGGGAGGTTCGACGCCCGCCTTGGCGAATGTCTCGCGGTCGTAGAAGAAGAGCACCACCGACAGGTCGGCCGGGACGCACCAGGATTTGCCGTCCGAGAAGCAGAAGGGCAGGGCGGCGGGGAGGATGCGGTCGCGGAAGCCGGGGCGGGCGAAGAGGGGATCGAGGGGGAGAAGCAGGCCCGCGCGGGCCTTGTCGGCGAGCATTCCGCCGCCCCAGGTGTGGAAGACGTCCGGCGGGTCGCCCGCACGGAAGGCGAGCTCGAGCTTCGTCTTGTAGTCGTCGTTCCTCATGGCCGTTACCTTCACCTCGACGCCGGAGTGGGAAGCGAGGAAGCGCTTCACCGCCGCGTCTATCACCTCCCGCGTGGGCGAGTAGTTCTGAATGTGCCAGAATGTGAGGACGGTCTCGGAAGGGGCGGTCCGCCGGGGGGAGAGGATCGCCAGCTTCCACACCACCACCGCCGCGATGAGCAACGCCGCCGCAACGCCGTACTTCTTCATCGGTCACCTACCTTTGTCTCAATGGAGCCTCCGACCGCTTTCCGGCTCGAACCAGAACGCGCGGGAAAGCGGGCAGGAAAAGGCCGCTTCCTCTCCGGGACGGGGAAGTTCCCCGCCGTCGAGCACCGCCGAAAGGGGACCGTCCGGAGAGTCGAACCACACCACGGAACGCCCGCCCTGGTACTCCACGGACAGCACGGGACCGCGGAGGCCGCCGGCGGGATCGGGCCTGAGATAGAGGGGACGAAGCACGAGCACCGCAGGCCCGGAGAGGGAAGGCGGAGCCGGGAGGGCCAGCCCTCCCCTCGTGCGAAACACGCCGCCCGAACATTCGCCCTTGAGCACGTTGGCGCGGGGCGAGCCGAGAAAGAGGGCGGCGAAGAGGGAGCGGGGGCCGTCGAAAAGCTCCCTGGGGGTTCCGATCTGGACTATGGAGCCCTCCCGCATCAACGCCACCTCGTCGCCGAGAGACATGGCCTCGGACTGGTCGTGCGTCACGTACACCGCGGTGGCCCCGAGCGAGGTGAGCAGGGAGCGGAGCTCCACCCGCAACGATTCCCGAAGGGCGGCGTCGAGGTTGGAAAGGGGTTCGTCGAACAGGAAGAGGAGGGGGCGGCGGACGATGGCGCGCCCGAGCGCTATCCTCTGGCGCTCGCCGCCCGAACACTCCGCGGGCCTGCGGTCCAGCAGGCGCTCGATGCCGAGCAGCTTCGCCGCTTCCTCCACGCGGCGGTTCCGTTCCTCCTTCGGCATACCGGCCACCTTGAGGGCGAACTCCATGTTGCCGCGCGCGGTCATGTGGGGGTAGAGGGCGTAGCTCTGGAAGACCATCGCTATGTCGCGGCGGTGCGGGGGCAGGGGGGTGATATCGCGCCCGTCGAGGGAGACGGAGCCGCGATCGGGCGTCTCGAGGCCCGCGATGAGGCGGAGCAGGGTGCTCTTGCCGCTGCCCGAGGGTCCCAGCAACACCAGCACCCGGCCGCGTTCGAGAGAGAACGATACGGCGTCGGCGGCCACGGTGTCGCCGAAGGATTTGGAGAGGTGTTGCACTTCCAGAAAAGCCATCCGCTTCCCCCGTTGAAAGGGCATGAAAAATCCCTTTCCTACAAGTTATCAACAGCGAGATTCTTCCCGCCTTTTCGTGCGCGGCGCGGCGGATTCTTCCTGCGGCTCCCGGAGCGGCCGGGGCGTCCTCTTGAAATGCCGTTGCAAAGCCGTTTGCAGAACGACCCGTTCCGGGAGGGGGACGGCTCGACCATAATGTATGCGGGAATGCCGGACGGCATCGGCGCATTTCCTGCAAGTTATCAACAATGTGCGTCCCCCGCCGCACTTTCCGAAGGGGTGAGAAAGCGCGCCTCGCGGCGAACGGGCTGAAACCCGCCTGCAAACGCGATCTCGCCGTCGAGCACGACGTATTTGACCTTTCCGGAAAGGGTTACGCCCTCATAGGGCGACCACCCCGCCCGCGACACCACGTCCCCGCGGCTCACCGTCCAGCTCTCGGCGGGATCCGCGAGGGTGAAGACGGCGGGAGCGCCCTCTCTCGGCACCGCGGCCGGAAGGCGATGAAGCGCGCGGGGGATGTGGCACACCATCCGCTCGAGCCGCTCCAGGGAGAGGAGCCCCTCCCCGACGAGCGTGAGACAGAGCGGAAGGAAGAGCTCGGCGGAGGGCAGACCGGCCGGGGCCTCGTCCGGTGGGAGCGACTTCTCCGCCGCAGGGTGCGGGGCGTGGTCGGTCTGGAGCACGTCTATCAATCCGTCCGCGAGCAGGGCGCGGAGTTCCTCCCTCTCCGCAGGGGAACGGAGGGGGGGATTCACCTTGAAGCGCGCGGGAGAGCGCCGTTCGTCCCGGCTGTCGAGCAGGAGGTGATGGGGGCAGACCGCGCAGGAAACGCGGCCCCCCCGCTCCCTTGCCGCGCGGGCGAGCTTCACGCTCTCGGGGACGCTCACGTGGAAGAGGAGCAAAGCGGCTCCCGTCCGCTCGGCGAGCGAGATGGCCCGCCTCACGGCCTCCACCTCCGCCTCGGGGGGCCTGCGCTCGCCGTGGGAAGGGGCATCCGACGCGAAGAGGCTTTCTTCCTCCGCGTGCACTGCGAGGGGCACCCCAGCGCGCAGGGCCGCGTGCGCCGCGGCCTCCCTCATGCGCGGGTCCGACACGCCGAGCCCCCCCGTGGACGAGCCCAGGAAGAGCTTCACGCCGAGGCACCGGGGAGCGGCCGCTTCGAGAAGCGCAGGGTCCGAACCGGAGGCTACGGTCAGGTAGAAGCCGAAGTCCAGCGCGGAGGCGGCGCCGGCCAGCCGCCGCTTGGATTCCACCGCCTCCGGGGAATCGCAGTAGGGCGGGGAGTTCTGCACCTCCACCACCGCCGTCGCGCCGCCCGCTAGCGAGGCCAGGCTTCCGTTGCGCCACCCTTCCTTGAAGGCGTAGGGACCGGGCTCGCGGTAGTGCACGTGGTCGTCCACGGCAGCGGAGAAGAGCACGAGCCCCTCGCAGTCCAGCACCTTCACGGCGTGATGCGGCCGCAGGGCGCCGGGAGGGGCGAAGGCGGCGTAGCGGC
Source organism: Planctomycetota bacterium (assembly GCA_003644275.1). GTDB lineage: Bacteria > Planctomycetota > B143-G9 > B143-G9 > B143-G9 > B143-G9. The sequence goes on along the minus strand of QNBY01000058.1, from coordinate 2,400 downwards.
CCTCGTCCACGAGCACGTCCCTCACTCCCGCGTGGGGGCCGGAGAGGACGGCGACGCGAGAGAGCAAGAGGCCGCTCAAAGGGGGCCTCCGAGCCGGTTTCGGGCTGCGGCCCGCCTCCCATCGGCCTCCGGGAGCGGCGAGCCGGGCAAGACCGCTGTTTCAAAGGAGTTGCGCATGGTTCCTCCAGCCGCGCCGGAAGCGCGCCTCGCATGAAATGATAGCACACAGCGGGTGAGATACAACAGAAATCCCTCGAACGAGCGCGGTTGCGGCCTCGAAAGGGCGTGAAGTTTGAAGCCGGGTTTTCGCGGAGTATACTTTCAGCCGCATGAGCCCGGTAGAACTGAAGAATCCACTCTCCACCGTGCCGAACCGGGTGGTGTCGCTCGTCTCCAACCTCGACACCCTCATCCGCCTAAGGTGGGTCGCGACGGGCGGCGTCGCCGCCGCGCTGTTCGTGGCCTGGAAGCTCGGCCTGCCCCTGCCGTATCCCACCCACTTCATGCTGGTGGGGATGCTCGCCCTGCTGAACCTCGTGTACTCGGTGTGGATAGGCCGCGTCTCCGTGCCGCAGCTCGCCCGGCCGGACGAGGGGGAGAAGATACCCAAGCGGATACTCACCCTGCTTTTCGCGCAGATAGCCACCGACTGGATACTGCTAACGGCCTTCCTGCACTTCTCCGGCGGGATTCTCAATCCCTTCCTGCTGGTGTTCGTGCTCCACGCGATAATCGGCGTGAGCCTCGTTGACTTCAACATGAGCTTCTACCTCACCGCCTTCGGGCTGTCGCTGGTTTCGGGCATGACCCTCATGGAGCTGACGGGAGTTCTGGAATTCCATCCCCTTTTCAGCGGCTTCCCGGACATAAGGGAGCTTCCCTGGTACTACCTGGTGGGCTCGCACGTCGCGTTGGGGCTCGTCATGTTCATCGCCTCCAGCCTCACCTACCACCTCGTGCAGGGGATACGGGAGAGGGAGAGGAAACTCTACGCCATGTCGAAGGACCTCGTGGCGCTCTCCGAGATAAGGACGGAGTTCCTCTACCGCGTGACGCACGAGCTCAAGTCCCCCGTGGCCGCGATGATGTCGGCGGTGGACGCCGTCCTCGTGCTGGCCGGGGACTGCCTTGGGGAGAAGGCCAAGGACATGTTGATGCGCATAAGGAGGCGGGGCGAGGGATTGCTGAACCTCATAAAGGACCTGCTCGAGATAGCGAGGCTCTCCACTCCAAGCTTCGAGCGCGAGATGCGGCCGGTGGACCCCGCCCAGGTGCTCGAGATGGTATGCGAGACGGAGGAGATAAAGGCGGAGCAGAAGGGATTGGCCTTCGAGGTGGAGATGAAGCCGGTTCCGGCGGTGCTCGGCGACGAGGCGGCCCTGCGCGAGATATTCTCCAACCTAATCTCCAACGCGGTGCGCTACACGCCGGAAGGCGGCGAGGTCAGGATTTCGCTGCGCGAGGAAGGCGGCAAGGTGGTGTTCGAGGTCTCCGACACCGGCATAGGCATATCGGAGGAGGACCGGAAGAAGCTGTTCACCGAGTTCTTCCGCTCCGCCAACGCCAGGAAGTTCTCGCCCGCCGGCACCGGCCTCGGGCTCGCCATCACCAAGGCCCACGTGGAGCGGATGGGGGGGACGATAAGCGTCCGCTCGAAGCCGAACGAGGGAACCACCTTCAGAGTTGAGTTCCCGGCGCAATCGCCCGGAGCGGACGGGAAGGGGGCGCGGATTTGACGGCCTTCGCACACTTGCACCTGCACACCGACTACTCGCTTCTGGACGGGGCCTGCCGCATAGACAGGCTCGTGGAGAAAGCCGTTTCGCTCGGCATGACGCACGTGGCGATAACCGACCACGGCAACATGTACGGCGCGCTCGAGATGTACCATCGGGCCCGCAAGGCGGGAATAGTGCCCGTGATAGGCATGGAGGCCTACCTTGCGGAGGGTTCCTGCCGCGAGAAGAGACTCACCGACAACGGCGACTACGCCTACCATCTCACCCTGCTCGCGATGGACGAGACGGGGTACAAGAACCTGTGCAAGCTCGCCACCGTCGCCTCGCTCGAGGGGTACTACTACCGGCCGAGGATAGACTACGACGAGCTCAGGAAGCACGCGGACGGGCTCATCTGCCTCTCCGGCTGCGTCGCCGGGCGCGTGGCGACCTGCCTGCTCCGCAACGACTACCCGGCGGCCCGCGCGGAGGCGGAGCGGATGCGGGAGATATTCGGCGACCGGTTCTACCTGGAGGTGCAGAACCACGGGCTGCAGAAGCAGAGGGTGGTGAACGAGGGGATGGCGAGGCTCGCGCGCGAGCTGGAGATGACGCTCGTCGCCACCAACGACGCCCACTATCTGGAGCGGGAGGACGCCTTCGCGCACGAGGTGTTGCTGTG
>QNBY01000057.1 GCA_003644275.1 Planctomycetota bacterium | reverse complement strand
TGGTGCCCGCGCGCTCGATGGCCTGTTCGACGGTGTCGGTGGTGAGCACCCCGAACACGACGGGCTTGCCGCTCTCCAACATGACGTGGGCAATGCCCTTGGCCACCTCGGAGGCGATGTACTCGAAGTGGGGGGTGTCGCCGCGGATGACCGCGCCGAGACAGATGACGGCGTCGTAATCGCCGCGGGCGAGCTTCGAGGCCGCCAGCGGTATCTCGAACGCGCCGGGGACGCGGAACACCGAGATGCCGTCCTCCTCCGCGCCGTGCCGTTTGAGGGCGTCCAGCGCGCCCTCGAGGAGCTTGGAGGAGATGAAGTCGTTGAACCGCCCCACCACGATGGCGAATTTCGTGCCGGGTTTTACCGTCAGGCCGCCTTCGACGTAGTGAACCATGTGTCCTCCCCTAAAGGATCCTTATGAGATGGCCGAGCTTTTCCTTCTTGGTCTTCAGATAGCGGAGGTTGTGGTCGCAGGGGGGTATCTCGATGGGCACTCTCTCCACTATCTTCAGGCCGTAGGAACCCAGCCCGACGAGCTTGCGCGGATTGTTGGTGATGAGCCTCATCTCCCTGATGCCGAGGTCCACGAGTATCTGCGCGCCCAGGCCGTAGTTCCGCTGGTCGGGCTTGAAGCCGAGCTTCACGTTGGCCTCCACGGTGTCGAGGCCTTCTTCCTGCAGGCGGTAGGCGTGAATCTTGTTCTCCAGGCCGATGCCCCTGCCCTCCTGGCGCATGTAGAGCAGCACGCCGCGGCCCTCGTCGGCTATCATCCTCATCGCCAGTTTCAGCTGGGAGCCGCAGTCGCAACGGAGGCTTCCGAACACGTCGCCGGTGAGGCATTCGCTGTGCACGCGGACGAGCGGCGCGGTCTCGTCGTCCGAGGGCGACCAGTCCTCTGTGCCTATCCCGCCCATGGTGAGGGCGAGGTGTATGCCGGGCTCGACGGTCGTCCTGTAGAGGTAGAGGTCGAAGAGGCCCAGGTCGGTGGGGAGCTTGACGTGCTCTATCCTCTCCACCAGCTTCTCGGTGCGGCGGCGGTACTCGATGAGGTCGGCGATGGTGCAAATCTTCAGGTCGTGCTCGCGGCAGAAGGCGGCGAGCCGGGGGAGGCGGGCCATGGTGCCGTCGTCGTCTATTATCTCGCAGATGACGGCGGCGGGCTTCAGGCCGGCGAGCCTGCAGAGGTCCACGCTTCCCTCGGTCTGCCCGGCGCGGACCAGGACGCCGCCCTCGCGCGCCCGGAGCGGGAAGACGTGGCCGGGGGTGACGAGGTCGTCCGGCCCGGCGTCGTCCGCGATGGCGGTGCGTATGGTGTGGGCGCGGTCGTAGGCGCTGATGCCGGTGGTGACGCCCTCCCGCGCCTCGATGGAGACGGTGAAGGCCGTGCCGAAGCGGCTCCGGTTCGTCTCCACCATCATGGGGAGGTTCAGCCTGTCCACCAGCTCGCCGTCCATCGCGAGGCAGACCAGCCCCCTGCCGTAGCGGATCATGAAGTTGATCGCTTCCGGCGTCACCTTCTCCGCGGCGAGGGTGAGGTCGCCCTCGTTCTCGCGGTCGGGATCGTCCACCAGGACGACCATCTTTCCCCGCCTGAGATCCTCCAGGACCTCCGGAATGGGCGAGAATTCTATTTCCATTTCCCTAACTCTTTTCCAAATCACAAATTACAGTGGGACAACATTATACCCCACTGCAAGTGCAGGACAACCAAAAACTCAGTATCCCACGCCCCACGAGCCCGACCACAGCCGCATCTTGAAGGCCGTCTCCGAGAGCGGCAGGTCGTTGAGCCAGGGGTAGAAGTAGAAGAAGACCAGGATCACCCCCAGGATGAAGGCCATGCTGAGCCAGCGCGTGAAGCGCTCCCGCCAGAAGTCCTCCATGGTGTAGGCTATCGCCATCATCAGGAACGGTTGGGCGGGGAGGTAGTGGTAGAGGAAGGTGACCTGCCGGGGCGATATAACCCAGGGCAGGTACATGAACGAGAAGCCCGCCGCCACGAACAGCAGCCCTATCCTCCTCTCCTCCAGCGCTCCCCAGACGAGGAACAACATGCACGGCAGGCCGAACCAGAAGAGGAGCGGGTTGCCGATGGCGACCACCCCCTCCACCTGCCGCTCCGGGTATTCCACGAAAGCGGTGGACCAACTGTCGTACCAGATCACCTTGAGCAGAAGCGGCCAGTGATACCACCTCGACTCGTAGGGATGGGGTTTGTAGTTCTCCTCCTTTCCCACGTGGGAGTGGTAGTCGTACATCTCGCGGGAGCGCTCGATGGCGAGGGCGAATACGCCGGTGAGGGAATCGGTGGGGACGGTGACTTCCTCCGAGCCCGGCGGCAGGCCGCGCGAGTAGTACCACCACACCACCCTGCCGGGGAGGTTCTTCTCGTAGACGCTGCGGCGCAGGGTGACGCGCGACTCGTTCTCGCTCGTCTGGATGAGGCGGACGAAGGAAACCGCGTAGATGAACAGGGGGATGACCACCAGGAACAGCACGAACATGCCCAGGCCGGAGAGCCAGCCCTTCAGGGAGCCCTTCGGTTGGACGAACGCCTCGCCGCCGGCGGGGAGGGGTTCCGGCGGCCGCTCCGGCGTCTGCGCGGGCGCTCCGCCGGAGGGCTCGGAGGGGAGCGGTTCGGGGACGGGAGGTTCCTCGGGGGCGGGGTCGAGAAGTTCTTCCTCGCCCGCCCTGAGCTCGAAGGGACGCGAGGAAAACCAGCGGCACAGCATCCTCTTCCAGGCGGGGGAGTTCGAATACACCGGCGCGAAGAGGGCGGCCGTCTCGCGCCAGAACATGAGGAACATGAGCATTCCCATGGCGAAGACGGACGTCCACTTGGTGGCGATGGCGAAGCCGACGGCTACGGAGGTGGCCGCCAGGGCGGGGAGCTTGGGCCACAGCCCCGCGAAGTACTTGTAGAAGCAGAAGAAGGCCACCATCATGAAGAAGACCGACGGGGAGTCAATGGTGCAGAGGCGGGCCTGGGAGAACGACAGGCCGCACAGCATGAAGAAGAAGGCCGCGAAGAAGCCAGTGCGGCGGCTCCTCAGCACGTCGCGGGCGAGCAGGTAGAGGAAGCCCACCGAGAACACTCCCATGAGCAGGTTGGGTATGCGGTAGGCCCAGGGCTCGAAGCCGAGCACCTTTATGAAGGCGGCCTGTATCAGCTTGCCCAGGTGCGGGTGGGTGGTCTCCCACGGGAAGCCCACGGTGGGGTAGAGGTGCTCCAGGCGGGCGAACTGGTAGGCGGTCTTGGCGAAGTACTCTTCGTCGAAGTAGAGGTAGGGCGGGTTCCAGTAGTTGTAGAAGAAGATGGCCCCGGCGGCCGCCAGGAGGAACAGGAGCAGCCCGGCGTCGGCCCGGGTGAAGCGGTTCAGGGGGATGCGGGGGTCGAACGCCCGCGCGAACCACCGGAAAGGCGGTATGCGGTTCACCACGCCGGGATCGGGAAGGCGGGAGGAAACGAGCAGCACGAGCCCCTTCAGGAAGCCGGGTTCCTCGTCTTCCTCCTCTTCCTCTTTCTCCGGCTTCTTCTTGGAGGTGACCACGGACATGAAGAGGTCGCTCGCCTTTTCGAACCAGTCGCGGCCCTTGCGGTCGTAGGCCAGCTCGGTCGGATACCAGACGAACGGCGCGCGCAGCGCCGGCCGCCGCTCGAACAGGGGCCGGGAGAGGAAGGCGCGGACGGCCTCCGCCCCTCCCTTCAGGTCCGCCAGCAGCGAGCCCAAGAACCCCTCCGGCGCCCAGCCGAGCCTCTTTTCCTTCTCCAGCGCGTCCGAGCTCACCGTGGCGTAGAAGAGGTAGGCTAGCATGAGGAAGAAGGTGCTGTAGAAGAAGATGGTGCAGAAGCTCACCACCAGTGGGGCGTTGGCGAGCTTCATCAGGAACTCGTTGGGCATGAAGGAATAGCGCTCGGCCGCGGGGAGGCTCGCCAGGAAGGAGCTCAGCACCGCGTGTACGTTCGTGAGATGCAACAGCGTCAGCAGGTAGTAGAAGGGCCGCAGGGCGGCGTAGTACAGGCCGACGAAGGCCATGAGCATCACCGCGGGGAGGGGATAGCGCTCGTGCATCCTCGTGCCCAGGAGGGTTACGCCCAGGATCATCACGGCCCCGGCGAGGAAGACGGTGCCCTCGTCGCGCCTGCGGACGAGCAAGAGCGCCGTCACCACCGCGAGCACCGCTATCAGGCCGAGGCCCACCGCGTGGAAGCTCGGGACGTGCATCCCCCCCTCGCCCAGCCTCACGATGGGGCTCGTGTCGAGCGTGCCCTCCGGCACTATCTTGCCCACGCTGTGCCAGACGTTCCACATGTTCATGGAGAGGTACTTGTACTTGCCCTCCATGCTCTGGAACTTGTCCGCGAGCCACGTCATGCAGGTAACGGGGTTCAGCGAACCCGCGAACGGGGCGGTGACGAGCGTCACCGAGGCGGCCGCCGCGACGGGTGCGAGAACCACCCGCCAGTACTTGCCGTTCAGCAGCAGCGTGGTGCCCACCACCGGAAGCAGGAAGAGGACCTGCGGCTTGAAGGTGACGCCCAGGCCGAACAGGAAGGCGGCGGACAGCGTGCGGTTGGTGGCGGTGAGGTAGAGTATGCCCACCACGAACAGCACGAGGATGGTGTCCACCTGGCCCCAGACGGCCGAGTTGTAGAACAGGGCGGGATTGAAGAACACGAAGCCGGCCGCCCAGAGGGAGGCGGTGGAGCGGTAGTGCTTGCGGGCGAGGTGCCAGACGAGCACAGCGAGCCCAACGTCGGCGAGCAGGCCGGGATACTTGAACAGGAAGCGCGTGGAGGCGGCGGTGTGGTCGAGCGGGACGTGGAAGATGGAGGCGATCTTGGAGAGCGCGAAGATGACGTAGAGGTAGAGGGGGGGGTAGTCCACGTCCAGCGCGCCGGAAGAATATATCTTGCCGAGCGGGGTCTTCAGCAGTTCGTTTGCCCAGGGGCGGAAGAAGTAGTCGATGTCGTAGGTGTAGCCGGGGTGGGACATGAGGATGAGGCGCAATCCCACGCCGACCGCGATGAGCACCGCCAGCCTTCCCACGTCGCGGCGGTTCGCTGTGATGGGATTCCGCTTCTTGATGAGGTGGTCGAAACGCAGGGTTTCCATGGGTCGCCGGGCGCCTCCCTCTCAGAAGGCGCATTATAACTTGCGGGAGGGCTAATCCAAAAAAAAGAGGGGGCCGTAGGCCCCCTCCAGGGATTTCGCTGCGGGATTCAGCGCAACAGCCGCCTGAGCAGGGCCCGGAGGCCCTCGGAAGCCTTCACGCCCGCGGCGGGAGCGGGGGAGATCGAATAGTACAGCGAAACGAGCCCGGCGCCGGTGCGAGAGGCGAGGCCGGAGGCGTCGCGCAACGCGGTGAGGGTCTCCACCTCCGAAGCGGAGAGGGAGCCGAACGCCGCGGTGGCTATGAAGCATCCGCCGCCTCCGCCGCCGGTAACGGTGGTGGTGCCTCCGCCGTCGTTGGAGCTCGTCTCGCGCCCGCTGGCATCGATGTAGCTGACCTTGCCGTCCTTCACGAAGGAGATGGCGGGGACCGCTCCGTCGAAGGTTATGCTGGTGGGGCCGTCCACTCCTCCCCTGACGAGGGTGCGCGTCTCCCATCCGCCGGGAGTGTTCCGCGCGTAACGGAGGTTCTCGCCGTCGGTGTAGGCGACGTGGGGATAGCCCGCGCCGTCCACCACGATGGAGGTGTAGTAGCCGGTGTCGCCCTCGTCGTCCACCACCTCGTCGTCCCAGCCGCCGCCCCAGTACCGGGCGACGTGGAGCGTGGCGTGATTGGGCTCGTCGAGGGACTGGTAGGCCACGAAGGGAACCCCGGCCGCATCGAGGGCCATGGAGCAGAAGTAGCCCGCGAACTCGGGCACTATGGTGCCGGTCTCCCAGTACTCGCCGTTGAAGCGCGCCCAGTAGAGGCCCTTGGCGCCGCCGCTTCGGGCGTAGACCACCACGGGCAACCCGTCGTGAGGCGGTATGGCGATGGCGTTGAAGAAGCCGGCTCCGTTCTTGGCGTCCACCGTCTCGACCTCCCATCCGCCCCCGGTGGTGTGCGCCACTTTGAGGGAGGCGTCGCGGACGTCGAACCAGGAAACCCAGAGGGTGTCGCCCGAGGAAGCGACGCTGGGACGCACGCCGGTATCGGCTATCAGCTCGGGCGCGGGGCCGCCTGTAACTTCGTCGGGTTTATGGCCGAAGGAATCGTCGCGCGCGCGGTAGAGGCCGGGCGGGTCGCTGCGGCGGAAGACGACGTCGACCGCGTCGCCCGTGTTGTGGGCGGCGATGTCGGTGACCTCGCCCACGTTGGCGAGGAAGGTGGCGACCGCCCAGGTATCGTCGGTGAGCACCGCCCGCTCGATGGAGTTGCCGGCCGCCGAGTAGAAGTACACCAGGAGATCGCCCGCCGGGGAATGGAGCATGGCGAGCGGACCGGACTCGACTCCCGCGATGGTGGAGAAGCCCGCCCAGTTCTCCGCCGCCTGGGCCGGCCTGTCGCTCCAGAGCCACGTAACGGTGGTGGGTTCGCTCATCACTATGCGGTAGTAGGGCGTGGTTCCCCCGGTGGAGGAACCGGTGGCCTCGAAGCCGGCGCATATATGGTCGCCGTCGGCGTAGGAACAATAGCCGGTGGCGAGCTCGCCGTCGAAGTACCAGTAGGTGCCGGGCGCGGGATCGGTGAAGCCGAACCCGTCCGGATTGAAGACGGTGAGGCTGTACTGTATGAGCCATTCCACCCTCTGGAGGATGGGGCCGTTCATCCGGACGGTGGCGGAGGGCGGAGACGTAGCGCTCGCGGGTATGTTCGCCGAGCCCTCTCCGGTCCCGAGCCAGCGGGCGCGCCAGCGACCGCCGTCACCGGCCTGGGGCGGCACGGCGGTGATGGAGACGGAAGTCCC
>QNBY01000056.1 GCA_003644275.1 Planctomycetota bacterium | reverse complement strand
TGGGGGACGGAGCGGGGATCTGGATTCCACGAGCTGCTCGGGGCGCTGGCGGAGGCCGCCCCGCCCACGCGGATACGGATATCCTCCGTGGAGCTGCGCTTCCTCGACGACAGGCTGCTCGAAGCCATGGCCTCGGCCCCGGCTTTGTTCTGCCGCCATCTGCACGTGCCGCTGCAGTCGGGGAGCGACCGGCTGCTCGAGGCGATGAACAGGCGCTACACCGCCGCGGAATTCCTCGCCCGCATCCGTCGGGCGCGGGAGGCGCTCGGTTCCGTGGGACTGACGACGGACGTTATAGTGGGCTTCCCGGGAGAGGGAGAGGACGACTTCCGGCGGACGCTCGAAGTATGCGCGGAAGCCGGCTTCCACCGCATACACGCCTTCTCGTTCTCGCCGCGGGAGGGCACTCCGGCCGCCGATCTGGGCGGTACGGTGGGGGGAGACGTGAAACGGGAGCGGATAGCGAGGCTCGCGGAGCTGGCGCGGGACAACCTGGAGAAGTTCGTGTCCTCCGAGCTGAAGGGGCCGCTGGAGGTGGTGTTCGAGGGGGAGGAAGAACCCGCGCCGAGGCGGGAGGGCTATTCCTCGGAGTATTTGCGCGTGCGGTCGGGGACCGTCCCGGTGCCGGGCTCGCGCCTGGTGAGGGTGCGGTCGTGGTCGCTGGAGGGGCCGGGGCTGGTCGTGCGGGCGCCGCTGGAGGGGCCGGCCTATCACTCGTAGAAGTTTTCCTCGGAGGGGAAGCGGCGCTCCCTCACGTCCTCGGCGTAGCGCTTCAGGGCGTCGGTTATGACGTCGGCGAGTTCGGCGTAGCGCTTGACGTAGCGCGGCTTGAACTCGCGGAAGAGGCCGAGCAGGTCGTTCATCACCACGAGCTGCATGTGGGGGTGATCCCCCGCGCCGACGCCGACGGTGAACACGTCCACCGCCTCGGTCACGGCGCGGCCGGTCTCGGGGGTGGCCATCTCGATGAGGATGCAGAAGGCGCCGGCTTCCTGCAGGGCGAGGGCCTGCTCCACCACGTGGCGGCGGGCGTCTCCCCTGCCCTGCACGCGGTAGCCGCCGAGCTGGGCGGTGCGCTGGGGGGTGAAGCCGACGTGGCCCATGACGAGCATCCCGGCCTCGGTGATGGCCCGGACGCGCTGGGGGGCGGAGGCGCACCACTCAACCTTGACCGCGTCGCAACCGCCTTCTTTCACGAAGCGGCCCGCGTTCCTCACGGCTTCCTCGTCGGAGACCTGGTAGGACATGAAGGGCATGTCGCCCACCACGAAGGTCTGGGGAGCGCCGCGGCGGACGGCGCGGCAGTGGTGGATCATCTCGTCCATGGTGACGGGGAGGGTGTCGGGGTAGCCGAGCTCCACCATCCCCACCGAGTCCCCCACCAGTATGAGGTCGATGCCGGCTTCCTCGGCGAAGCGGGCCATGGGGTGGGTGTAGGCGGTGACGCCGACGAGCCTCTCACCCCTATCGGCGGCGCGCTGGAGCGACCTGGCGGTATGCTTCTTGGCCATATCTCCCTCCGGTCGAAGAGGACGGGGTGCCCCGAGACGGGACACCCCGCTTTCCGGCGTTCAAGCCCGACTAATCCTCGTAGATGGGCTCCCCGTGGCTGTTGGCGTACACGCGGAAGTGTTCGAGTATCTTGCGGAAGATGGGGCCGGGGGTTCCGTCTCCCACGGTTCGGCCGTCCACCTCGATGACGGGGATGAGCTCGGCGCCCGTGCCGCAGAGGAACATTTCGTCGGCGTTGTAGATGTCGTGGAGGGTGAAGCAGTCCTCTTTGTGGGGGATGTCGAGCTCGCCGCAGAGCCAGAGTATGGTCTTGCGGGTGATGCCGTCGAGGATGGGCAGCCAGGTGGGCGGGGTGACGACCGTCCCGTTCTTCACGAAGAAGAGGTTGTCCGCCGTGCACTCACAGACGATGCCGTTGTCGGTGAGCATTATCGCCTCGGGCACCCCGTAGTTGTTCGCCTCGATCTTGCCCATGATGTTGTTCAGGTAGTTGAGGGACTTCACGCGGGGGTTGAAGGAATCGGCTGGGATGCGGCGGGTGTTGGCGGTCACCACCTTGAGGCCCTTTTCGTAGAGTTCCTCGGGATAGAGGGCGAGGCCGGTCGCGATGATGACGATGGTGGGGCCGCGGTCGCAACGCCTCGGGTCGATGCCGAGGTCGCCCCGGCCGCGGGAGACGACGAGCCTGATGTAGGCGTCGCGGAGCTCGTTGGCCCGCAGCGTCTTCTTCATGGCCTCCACCATCTCCTTCTTGGAGAGCGGGATGTCGATCATGAGTGTGTGGGCGGACTCGTAGAGGCGGTCGATGTGCTCCCAGCACTTGAAGATGCGGCCGTTGTAGGCCCTGATCCCCTCGAACACGCCGTCCCCGTAGAGGAACCCGTGATCGAATGGGGAAATGCGGATGTCCTTTTCCTCGAGCAGTTCTCCGTTGAACCAGATCAACAACGCCATGTCACCTCCTCGGCTCAAGCCAGGTTTCGGACGAAATCGTAGCCCGCGCGGAGCGCCTTGAGGTTGGCCTCCATGAGCTCCACGCGCTTGCCTTTCACCATTTCCTTGACGGCGCCTTCCATGTCCTCCAGGGTGAAGAAGTCCTGAGAGGCGACGTAGGCGCCGAGGGCGGCGAGGTTCGCGACGCGCTCGGCACCGGCCTCGCGCGCCAGTTCGTTGAAGGGGACGCGGTAGGCTTTGATATCGCCGCGCTCCACCTCGTTTTCGATGAGGGAGGAGTTCACGAAGACGGTTCCTCCGGGTTTGACGGTGTTCACGAAGCGTTCGAGGGAGGGGCGGTTCATGGCGATGAGGACGTCGGGCTCCTCGACGATGGGCGAACCCACCTCGCCGTCGGAGACGACCACCTTGCAGTTCGCCGTTCCGCCGCGCATCTCCGGGCCGTAGGACGGGATGAAGGAAACGTTCACGTCCCGCGCGAGGCCGGCGAAGGCCAGCGCGCGGCCGATGAAGAGGACTCCCTGCCCGCCGAAGCCTGCAATGATGAATTCAACGGTTCCAACTTTGTCTGCCATCGTCGCCCCCTTACTTTTGCTGGCCCTTGTCACGGAAGACGCCGAGCGGGAAGGTCTGCGCCATGACTTCCTTCACCCACTTCACCGAGTCGAGCACGCTCATTCCCCAGTTCGTGGGGCACTGGCTCAGGACCTCGACGAGGCTGAAGCCCTTGCCCTCGAGCTGGTAGGTGAACGCCTTCTTTATCGCCTTCTTGGCCTTGACGCGATCCTGGGGCGTCGCGACGCAGACGCGCTCGAGGTAGTACGGCCCTTCGAGGGAGTTGAGGAGTTCGCAGACCCTCACGGGGAAGCCGTCGGTGTTGGGGTTTCGGCCGTAGGGGGTGGTCTGCGACTTCTGGCCCAGCAGGGTGGTGGGAGCCATCTGGCCGCCGGTCATGCCGTAGATGGCGTTGTTGATGAAGATGGTGCTGAAGTTCTCGGAGCGGTTGGCGGCGTGGATTATCTCGGCGGTGCCGATGGCGGCGAGGTCGCCGTCGCCCTGGTAGGAGATGACGAACAGGTCGGGATTGGCGCGCTTGAGGCCGGTGGCGACGGCGGGCGCGCGGCCGTGAGCGGCCTGGACGCAGTCGAAGTCGTAGTACTCGTACAGGAAGACGGAACAGCCGACGGGAGCGATGCCGACGGCCCTGTCGCGCACGCCGAGCTCATCCACGAGCTCGCCCACGATGGAGAGGACGATGCCGTGGCCGCAGCCGGGGCAATAGTGGTGGGGCCGGTTGCGGAGGCTCTCGGGTATGGAGTAGACCTTTTTCATGGTTTCGGTGCTCATTTCGTCCCTCCTTCGATGTGAGACTTCAGCTCCTCGAGGACGCGGCGCTGGGCGGGAACGCCGCCGCCCATGCGCCCGTAGAAGTACACGGGCCTGCGGCCGTTCACGGCGAGCCTCACGTCCTCCACCATCTGGCCGGAATTCATCTCGACCGACATGAGGAAGCGGCACTGTTCGGCGAGCTCGGCGATGCGGTCCTTGGGGAAGGGCCAGAGCATCTTGGGCACGAGCAGCCCGGCCTTGATGCCCTCGGCGCGGGCGAGATCCACGACGGAATGGACGATGCGGGAGACGAGGCCGAAGGCGACGAACAGGTACTCGGCGTCCTCGGTGCGGTACTCGGAGTAGAGTATCTCGTTTTCCTCGATGCGCTTGAACTTCTCCTGGAGCTTTATGTTGTGTTCCTCGAGCTCCTTCTCGTCCAGGAAGAGGGAGTTGACGACGTTGGGGGGACGGTCCTTCGCGCCGGTGAGCGCCCAGCTCTTGTCGTATTCCTCGATGGGGACCTCGTCGGGAATGACGACGGGCTCCATCATCTGGCCCAGGGCGCCGTCGGAGAGGATCATCACGGGGTTGCGGTATTTGTCGGCGAGGTTTAAGGCCATTACGGCGAAATCGAACATTTCCTGGCAAGTGGTGGGGGCGAGGACGATGATGTGGTAGTCGCCGTGCCCTCCGCCCTTTACGGCCTGGAAGTAGTCGGCCTGAGCGGGAGCGATGTTGCCGAGGCCGGGGCCGCCGCGCATGACGTTCCCGATTAGGCAGGGGAGCTCGGAGCCCACGAGGTAGGAGAGGCCCTCCATCTTGAGGCTTATCCCCGGAGAGGAAGAGGAGGTCATCACCCTTCGGCCTGCGGAAGCAGCACCGTAGACCATGTTGATGGCCGAGATTTCCGACTCCGCCTGGAGAAACACCCCGCCGCGCTTGGGAAGGTGCTTGGAGAGGTAGGCCGCCACCTCACTCTGCGGCGTTATCGGATAGCCGAAGTAATGCCGCATGCCGGCGCGCATGGCACCTTCGCCGAGTGCTTCGTTACCCTTCATCAATATTTTCTTGCCCATGCCACGCTCCTTTCCTCAGCGGTATACCTCGAACACCTGGTCGGGACACACCTGCGCGCAGATAGTGCAGCCGATGCACTTCTCGGGGTGTTTCACCTCTGTGGGGTGATAGCCCTTGGCGTTGAATTTTTCCGAGGGGCCGAGGACGCCCTTCGGGCAGTAGTGGATACACAACCCGCAAGCCTTGCAACGTTCCTCACGGATGGTCACTTTCGGCAATTCTCACCTCCTGTCGGTCTGCCTTTACCACCGGGGAAGGGGCACGAGAGCGCTACTTCGGACAAGTATAATGCGTTGTTCAAAATGCGATATAATTTTCCGCATATGGAAACCGCCCGATATTCCGCCCTCCAGCTGAAGCTCGAAAGACTTCTCGACGTAGCCGCCCTGATAACCGCCGAAAGAGACCTCGACAAGCTTCTGGAGCTGATACTCAAGACCGCCGTGGACCTCACGGAGGCCGACGCGGGCTCGATCTACGTGCGCGAGGGCGAGAAGCTCTTCTTCCGGGTGGCGCTGAACCGGACGCTGTCGCGGCGGGACAAGACCGCGCTCACCACGAATTTCGGCCGCTCGGTCTCCATACCCATGGACGAGCATTCCATCGCCGGTTTCGTGGCCAAGAACCGCAGGCTGCTGAACATCCCGGACGCCTACGCCATTCCGGACGACCGGCCCTACCGCCACAACCGCGATTTCGACCGGGCCTCCAACTACGAGTGCCGCTCCATGCTGCTGTCCCCGATGACCGACCACCGGGGGGAGGTGGCGGGGGTGATCCAGATCATCAACGCGCGCTATCGGCCGGACAAGGCGAAGTGGGAGCCTTTCAACGAGGAGGACGAGCGGCTGATAACCTCGCTGTCCTCGCTGGCCGGCACCGCCATAACGCGCTCGCGGCTCATCCAGGAACTATACGAGACCTACAAGCTGGTGATGACGCGCATGGCCCTTGCAGTGGAGCAGCGGGAGAGCGACCCCGACACCTTCGTGCACATATACCGCATAGCGGACTACGCGGCGGCCGTCGCGAGGCGCATGGGCTTGGACGAGGACTTCGTGCGCTATCTCAAGGACGCGGCGCCGATGCACGACATAGGCAAGCAGTGCATCCCGGACGCCATCCTGTTCAAGCCGGGGCGGCTCACGCCGGAGGAATTCGAGGTGGTGAAGAAGCACACCATCTACGGGTCGTCGCTGTTCGCGGGCATGGAAGAACCCATCGCGAAATTCGCCTACAACATAACCCGCTACCATCACGAGCGGTTCGACGGCGGCGGTTATCCGGACGGCCTCAAGGGACGGGACATACCGCTGGAGGCCCGCATCGTCTCGGTGGTGGACGTGTTCGACGCGCTCGCCACGGACCGCGTGTACAAGAAAGCGATGCCCCTGGAGAGGTGCCTGGCGATATTGAACGAGGGAGCGGGGAGCCAGTTCGATCCGGAGGTGGTGGCGGCCTTCATGGAAGTGCTCGACGAGATACTTCTCATACGCGAGCACTACGAGCGGAAGAAACGCGAGGGCGCCTCCTGCTGATACTTCCCCTCACGGCATTTCGATCGTGACCCGGGCGGTGTAGACCATCTCCGGGTCCTCGTTTTCCCTTATGGAGCACACGGCGGCCGAGAGGCTGGGTTGGAGTACGCCCTCGAACACCACGCGGCCGTTCGCCTTCACCCTCACGGGCTTGCTCATGTCCACGAGCTTGTCGTTAAACAGGACCGACAGGCGGCCCATGAAGTCCTCGCCGGTGATTTCCACCTCGTTGGGAGCGGTGTAGCGGGCCTCGACGAGGGCGAGTTTGACGGGCTTGTCCGCGTAGAGCCAGTAGAAGTGCCTCTTCCAGGGGCGGTACATCCTCCAGCGTATCACCTTGGGGCGCGGGTCCCGCACGTGCTTGCAGGCCCATTCCAGGCACTTGGCGGTTCCCTCGACGGCGAGCCCGTGGCCGTTCTTCTTGTAGAAAGAGAAATGGTAGTCGTAGCCGCCGGGGAACTTCTTGTGGAGCGCGGCGAGCACGTCGGTCCACTCTTTGACCGGCTTCCACGCCACCTTGGGATCGTCCTCGCTGTGTACGACGTATATGGCGGTGTTGTAGAGGTTGTTGGCGA
>QNBY01000055.1 GCA_003644275.1 Planctomycetota bacterium | reverse complement strand
GCGGTGGAGGTGGGCAAGCACATCGAACACTGGGAGATGATAAAGGACGAGCTCCCCAGCGAGATGGAAGTGCCCGCCCTCACCGGCGACGAGGCCCCGGAGGATATGGAGGACGTGGACGAGTTCTGCAAGCGGGTGCTCCTCGCCGCCGACGGCCGGACGCCGATAGGCCCCCTCGCCGCGCGCTCGGGCATGTCCCTCTTCCGCGCCTACCTGAGCATAGACAAGCTCATCAAGAAAGGGAAGCTGCGCTTCCTCTCCTCGGAGGAGATAAGGGCGCTGGTGGACTCCCTGCCGCCGGAGCATCCCGCCCTCACCGAATGGAACCTGGAGGAATGCGCGGACGCCGTGGAGCACCGCGAGATAATCTCCAACACCGTCCGCAGCCTGCACAACGTCTTCGTGATGGAGGAACTGGACGACGAGAAGCGCCTCCAGCTCGAACAGGAAGACCCCGGCGGCGTCATAACCCACCTGCTCGACGGGACCAACACCGTCCGGGAGGTGGTGGCCCGAACGAAGAAGACCGATGTGGAGGTCTGCGGCGTCATAGGGCGGCTTCTCCGCAACGGATTCGTCCGCCCCGCGACCCCCAGCGAGCTCAGGGAGAAGGCCACCGAGCTCCAGATACAGGGCGATCTGGACCGCGCCGAGGAGCTGTTGAAATGGGCCAACCGCCTGGCGGAGGACGACCCCTCGCTCAAGCAGGAGATCGCCATCGTCGCGGCGGCCAAGGGCAACAGGAGGCTCGCCGCGGCGTACTACCGCGAGCTCGCCGAGACGGCCCGCCGGGAGGGCGATTTCGACCAGGCCGTAATAGCCCTGAGCCGGGTGGCCGAGCTGGCGCCCGAGAGCTTCGAGGTGAACAAGGAGCTCGCGGGCGTGTACCTGCAGAAGGGGGAGGAATACCGCGAACAGGCGCTGGCGGAGTTCGGCCAGGCCCTCGCCAAGCTCGCCATCTGCGGCCTCTACGAGAGGGCGCGGGAGGTGGCCGACGAGCTCTTGCAGCTCATCCCCGACCACGAGGAGATAAAGGCCCAGCTCGTTGACCTCATCACGAAGATAGAGTCCTCCGGCAAGCCCCCGGAAGGCGTGTGCCCCCAATGCAAGGCCACCGTGCCGGACGACGCGAGGGAATGCCCGGAGTGCGGAGCGCCCCTCTTCCACCAGTGCATGACCTGCGGCGAGGAACTCAAGATAGGCACATTCATCTGCCCGAAATGCGGCAAGGATCCCTACGCCCTGCCCCGCAAGGGCCAGAAGGGCTACACCGTCCGCATGAAGCGGATAGAGGAAAAGAGCGGGTTCGTGCGCTTCAAGCTGTTCGACTCGCTGGCGAAGGCCCGCAAGGCGGTCGCCGAGAAACAGTTCACCAAGGCCATCGAGAGCATACAGGAAGCCCAGGCGCTTCAGCCCTACAACGAGGTGTTGAAGACCGAACTCGAGGAGATAAAGAAGCTCGCCGAGGAACACGAGCGGCACAAGCAGGAGATAGAGGAGGAGATAGACTTCCAGGTCTCCCCGAAGCGGATGGTGAAGCGCTTCCTGGTGCTTCTCGCGGTGACGCTGGTCGTGATGGGAGCGGCCGCGGCCGGGTTGTTCTTCTTCCTGAAGGCGGGCGAGGACGAGAAGGCGTTCGAGAGCCTCTCCGCCCGCATGGTGAAGTTCGAGAAGAGCACCGACCCCGCCGACATCGCCCACGCCATGAAGGAATACCGGGCCTTCCTGAAGGAATTTCCCGAAAGCGACCTCGCGCCGCAGGTGAATTCGAGGCTCAAGTCGCTCAGGAGGCGCTACGAGGCGGCGGCGGCCCCCCTCTGGAAGAAGGTGGAGCCCGCCGTCAGGCGTTACGCGGGCAAGACGGCCAAGGCGATCTTGAAGTCCATCAAGAAGGGCGAGCTGGAGCAGATACGCTCGTACAGGAAGTTCCTCTCCGAGTTTCTGGACACATTCCCCGAAAGCGCCAACGCCCCCAAGGCGGCGCAGTGCAAGAAGGTGCTTTCGAAGGTGCTCTCCGCGGCGGCCGCGGCGGGTGGGACCGACCTGGCGGAGAGGAACGCCGCCGACGCCCTCGAAAAGGCCAAGGCGAAGGCGGAGCGCGAGGGTTTCGCCGCGGCGCGTCCCGATTTCGAGCGCGTGGCGCGCGAGTTCAAGGGCACCTTCGCCGCCGCCAGGGCCGAGCAGGAGTTGAAGAAATACGACGCCTTCCTCGCCAGGCTGGACGACACCCTATCCCGCGCGCGGGCCTTGCTGAAGGAAGGAAGGTACAGCGACGCCCTCGACGTGCTGAAGTCCCTGCCGGTGGACTATCCCTCCGCCCCGCACATGAAGGAGATACGGACGCTCGAGGAACGCATAAAGACCGCCCGCAAGACCTTCGAGCGCGAGGTGAACTCCCTCGCCTCCCGCTGGGAGAAGGGGAAAATGGCGCCCGACGAGTACCGCGGTGCGCTCGACCGGCTGTTCGAGAAGTACTCCGGCTCCGGCTGGGAGGAGCGGATACGGGAGATGCGCATCGAACTGGAGAACTTCGTGAAGGAAGCCCGCCTGCTCAAGGAAAGGGCGGCCATGGCGCTCGCCAAGGGAGATTACCAGCAGGCGTTCCTGTTCCACAAGAGGCTCATCGAGAACTACCGCCGGGCGATGGATCTCGGCGACATCATCATCCACATCTGGCTCAAGAGCGAGCCCGCCGGGGCGGACGTGTTCACCCCGCAGGGCGGCGAGATGAAAAAGGTGGGAACCACGCCCTGCATCGTAACCGTGCCCTACCTGAACGGCAAGGGGAAGTCCGTCTATATCCTGCGCAAGCGCGGCTTCGTGGACGGAAAGGTGATAATCGAGAGCTCGGAGGTGCTGGGCAACGACTACTTCAACTACCCGCTCATCAGGCTCGTGAGCACCTATTCCTTCCGCTGGGAGGTGGAGGGAGGCATCTCGGCCGCTCCCGTCCGCCTGGAATCCGGACGGAAGGGTAAGCTGCTCTTCCCGCACGGCTTCGGGCTCGTGTTCCTCGACCTGGCGAACGGCGGTACCAAGGAACTCACCATCGTAACGCCGCGCAAGGAACGGCCTATCGAGGACGATCCCACGCGGAAGACGCTCGCCGCGGCGGGTTACTGGAAGCTGCGCAACCCGTTGACGCCGGTGAGATTGAAGGGCGATCGCTTCGACGGGTCCTTCCTCGCGCTGCCCGCCTCCGACGGCCGGGTGTACCTGGTGGACCCGGCGAGGGAGAGGGTGGCCGGTTCCTTCGGCCTGAAGTACGCCTACAACCTGCATCCCTCCGTCGTGTTCCACCGGATACCCCTGCTTCTGAACCGCACCTTCGCCTACTTCTCGGCCATAGACGGGCGGATATACTGCTGCGATCCCCAGACCGACGCGATAAGATGGACCCTCTCCACCAAGTCCAAGGGGAAGATAACCCTGTACGGCGGCGAGCGGTATCTCCTCGCGCGCCTCAGCAACGGCCGCACGCTCGTGCTCGACTACGCGGGCGAGGCGGCCGGCGGCGGGAAGGTGCTGGGCGAGTTCTTCTCCGACTCGTTGCTCCTCCACGGCGGTTACCTGTATTCCCTGGCGGGAGGCAACGTCGAGGTGCGCTCCGCCTCCACGCCCGCGGCGGCCCCCATCGAGCGGTACGCGGGCAAGTTCAGCATAGACGCGAGGCTGTACCTTCTCGGCGACCTGGTGCTCGCCTGCGAGCCCCGCGTGGGGACGCTGGCCGCCTTCTCGAACGGGAAGTTCCTCTGGCGGGCGGCGTTCGGAGCCTCCATAGACACGGTGCCGAACAGGATGGGGAAGCGCGTCGTCGTCGCGCTGACCGACGGGCGGGTGTTGCTGCTCGACGCCGCCTCGGGCCGCACGCTGAAGGAAAACCGCTACAAGCACCAGTGGATGGGCAAGATAACGGTCGTCGGCGAACGCCTCTACCTATACGACGTGGACGGCACCGTCACGGTCATAGAGCCCCTCGCCAACCGCCTCGTGTGGACCAATTCCGACATACGCGGCGAGCGCATAGTGGACCTCATCCCGCTGGCCGACGACCTGGTGGTGGTCTCCGAGCGGGCGGTTTACTACTTCGAGAGGATACTGAATGGGGAATGAGGGAGGCGGGGAGCGCCGCGCGGCGTCCGCCCTTCCGAGCATCGTTCTCTTCTTCCTTTCGGCGGTCTTCTTCTCTTGGGCGCACTTCCTGCGCGGGTCCGGCGGATCGGATCCGGCGGCGCTTCGTCCCTTCGACCTGGCCGCGGCGGGCATGAAGGGGGACGTCGTGCTGCCCATGCTGGAGAGTTGCGCCCGCCGCTGGGAGGGGACGGCGCGGGGGGCCGTCTGCCGGGCGGTGGACGGCCGGAAGCTGGCCGAATTCGCCTCGCGCGCGGCGCGCCGCGAGTGGAACCCCTTCGGCGTACTCGAACGCCACGGCAGGGTGCTGGAGTTTTTGGGGATAGTCCCGCCCGGCTTCGACTACCCGGCCAGGCTCTCCAGGCTGTACGCGAGGGGAGTTTCCGGCTTCTTCTACCCGCACACCGGCGAGATAGTGCTGGCTTCGGGCTCCCCCTTTCCCGAGCGCGTGCTCGCCCACGAGTTCGAGCACTTCCTGCAATACCGCAACAGCCCCATCGAGACGGCGAGGTTCGACGCCTTCCTGGCGCTCGACTTCGACCGCTACACGGCCCTTCGAGCGCTGGAGGAAGGGGACGCCGAGGAAGCCGAGAGGGCGGCCCTCTCGCTGCTCGCCCCGCCCTTTCTCTCCCGGCGCAGGCGGGCGGAACGCCGCGCGGGGGGCGAGGGAGGGGACTTCGGCCCTCCGTTGCTCGCGAAGCTGGAGAGCTGGCCCTACGAGGCCGGGGCGGAATGGGCCCGGAAAGTACACGACAAGGGAGAGTGGTTCCGCCGTTGCAGGGAGCTGAGGACGGCCGACCTGCTCGCCTGCAGGCTCCCCCCGCCGCGCGGCTTGCGCCGCCCGTTCACCTTCGAGCCGCCTCCGGAGAAGGTCCGCGCCCGGTGCGGCCCCGTTCTGCTTGCCCTCTTCCTCGAGGGCGCGGGCGTCCGGGGCGTCGGGGTGCGGGAGGCCGCGGCCCTGCTGCTCGACGACTGGCTCACTCTCTCGTCGCGCGGCGGCTGGTGGCGTATGGAGATGAAGGACGCCGCCTCCGCCGAACGGCTGGGGCGCTCCATCGCAGCCGCGCTGGGGGCGGGCGGGGACTTCGACGGCGGCCCCTTCGCCGGGAAGGACGGCTGGAGGCTCGTCTCCTGGAGGGGAAACGTCCTGCTTCTGACCGGAAGGTGCGATTGCCCGGAAGCGCGGGGGGAAACCATGCGCGCCATGGAGGAAGAACGGTGAGGGCGGCGCGGGCGTTGCTGACGGCCGGGGCCGTCGTCCTGCTGGCGTGGGGGCTGCTCGACCTCCGGGCGGAGCGGGCGGAGGCTCCCCGTTCGCCGCTCTCGCGCCTCTTTCCCCTCGCGGCGCAGTTCGAGCCCGGCCTTCCCGCCTTCTACGCGCCGCCGGGCCTCGGAGCGCTCCACGAGAGGCTCCGCTCGCGCTACGGGCTATCGCTGCCCTTCCTCCCTCCGCTGGTATATCTTCCCGCCGGGTCGTTCCGTTCCATGGAGGGCGGGACGTTCACGCCGCTCGACCGTCTTTTCGGACGGGAGGACGCCCCGCGCTGGGAGCCCTTCGACCTGAGGGGATGCGGCATCCCGGCGCTGTACTCCCCTTCGCTGCGGCGCGCGTTCGTCTTCGAGCGATCCCGGAAGGCTGCGGAGGCCGCTTTCGTGCTGCTCTACCTGGACTTCGACCGCCTGTTCCCGGCAGGCAGCCCCGCTTCCTTCCCCACGCTGGACATGCTGTGCCGGCAGGTGGCCGTGCTGGCCGAAGCGGCGGACTTCCTCGGAGACGAGAGGCTCGCTCCCGGCGATTTCCGGCCGGCGGGGAACGCCTGGCTGGGGGAGCTGCTCCCCAGGGTGGCGGAAGCGCTCCCCCGCGGCGCGCCTTCCAGGTTCGTCTCCGCCGCGCTGCGCCGCAAGGTGCTGTCGGCGCTGGGGTTCGGGGACGCGCCGCCGCTCGACTATTTCATAGTGGGGCCGGATTCCCTTGCCGAGGATGGAAGAAGGTGTAAACTCGCCCTCGCCGAGTACTATTACAGGGAAGGAGGCGCAGAAGTGGTGTTGCGCTTCCCGGCGGGGGAGAGCGCGGAGCGTGCCCTTCCGGCGGATCGTCTCGCGCGGGAGGGAATACGGCCGCTCCCCGCAAAGGACGCTTCGTCCCTGGTGTTTTTCGTGGCGGACACGCCGGAATGACGGGTAATCCATGAAGAAAGCCTGGCTGGAAGTGAAGGAAGGCTCGAGCGTCGGCCGCAAGTATCCCTTGTGGGACGGCTTCATGATTGGAAGGGCGCTCGAGTGCGATCTCGTCGTCTCCGACAAGCGGGCCTCGCGCCGGCACGCGCGGGTGGACAAGCGGGACGGCGACTTCTGGCTGGTGGACCTCAAGAGCTCCAACAAGACGTTCGTGAACGGCATCCCAATCCAGGAGAAGAAGCTGGAGGCGGGCGACATGGTCCGCATCGCCGGCCTTCTCTTCATCTTCCGCGAGAGGGAAGAGGCGGAGGAACTGCCGGCCCCGAGCCTGAGCGAGTCGCAGGTGTTCATGGTCCAGCGGGACTTCGAGCGCACCACCTTCGAGGAGGCCCGCGCCCTCAGGGAGAGCGATATAGAGAACCTCGCCGAGTTCGCCCGCGACCCGCAGTCCGACAGGGTGATATCCATCCTCGCGAACCTGTTCGAGGTGTCCAAGAAGCTGAACACCATCCATGACATAGACACGCTTCTGGACGAGATACTCTCGCTCATCTTCAAGACCCTTCCCAACGCCGAGCACGGCTTCATAATGCTGCCGGAAGGCCCCGAGGGGCGCATGGTGGAGCGCGTGGTGAGGACGCGCAGCGGAAACGTCCAGGTGAGCGCGAGCCGCACCGTGATAGAGCGCGCGCTGGAGAAGCG
>QNBY01000054.1 GCA_003644275.1 Planctomycetota bacterium | reverse complement strand
GCGCTGGGGGAGTCGAACAAGGACCGGCTGATGGCCGTGAACTGCGGCTGGGCGCTGGGGAAGCTGAACCAGGCCAAGGCCGTGGAGACGCTCATGGCCAAGTACGCCGAGAAGAAGACGGCCAAGTACGCCGTGGCGGTGGCGCTGGGATACATCGGAGGTCCCGCGGCGGCCGAGGCCCTGAAGAAGTTCCTCTCCTCGCGCGACACCAAGGTGCTCGCCGCGGCGATACGCTCGGCGGGCGTCCTGGGCACGGAGCTGGAGGTGAAGGGGCTCGTGAAGCTCATGAAGAAGAAGAAACTCGACCGCTTCCTGAAGATGGAGCTCATCAACACCTTCCGGCTCAGGAAGCAGGAAGAGGCCAAACCGGTGCTGATGAAGCTTCTCGAATCGCGGGATCACATGATAGCCATGGCTGCGGCCTGGGCGCTCGCGGAGATAGGGCTCACCGACAAGGAAGTGAAGAGACTGGCCTCCATGGCCGTTGCCGGCAAGGCCTCGCTGAAGACGGCGGTCCTGAAGTGCTTCGTGATGGGAGGGGCGAAGGAAGCGCCGGAGGCGGCGATCCCGTTCCTGAAGGTGAACAACGAGCACATAAGGATGGGGGCGTGCAACGTCTTCATCCACTATCCGACGGACAAGGCGAAGATCGCGCTGCGGAAGGTGTTCATGAGTGACCGCAGCCGGTTCGTGAGGTACTTCGCGGCGGTGGCGCTGGGGATGCTCAAGGACGAGAACATAGCGGTTGAGATGGCGAACACGGCGAAGAGCTCGCAGGACCTGAACGTGGTGGCGAAGGCGCTGGAGAGCGTGGCGGTGGCGGGCGTCTCGTCGGTTACGCAGACGCTGGTGGACATAGTGCGCGAGTCGGACAAGGAGGAGAAGGTCCTTCTCGCCGGCATGGCGCTCGCCGCGGTGAACCCGAAGGACGGGGCGAACGCGCTCTTGGCGCTGCTGAACGACGCCGACCACGACGTGAGATGCAGGGCGGCCATGGCGCTCCGGTTCTTCAAGACGTCGAACGTGGTGACCGCGCTCATCGGGCAGTTCGACCGCACCTTCAAGAAGCTCCGGCCGGAGAAGATGGAGGAATACAAGCGGGTCGTGCTGTCCTCGCTGGAGCGGATAACGGGCCACAAGTACAAGCCCGAGTCGGCGGTGTGGATGGAGTGGTGGGAGTTCTACAAGAAGATCGAGAAGAAGCGCGACATCTCGAAGCTGCACAAGATCATGACGCGCAACGAGCAGAGGCGGAAGCGGGACGAGATGGTGAAGCAGTTCGGCGGCTCCGGCGAGAGCGAGAAGGGCGTCGAGATGGGGCTGTGGTGGCTTGCGCTGCACCAGGATTTGGACGGGTGCTGGTCGGCCAAGGACTTCAACAAGCACGACGAGCAGGGCCGCAAGTGCGCCGATCCCGCCGCCTACGAGTACGACGTGGCGATGGCGGGCCTGTCGCTCCTCTGCTATTCCTCGGCGGGCTACACGCAGGACTACGGCAAGTACATGGACGTGTACGAGCGGGGGCTTGAGTTCCTGGTGAACTTCATGCTTCCAAGCGGCGCGTGGCGCGAGCACGGGGTGGGCGAGTACGGGCTCGGCACCGCCTACGAGGAGGCCACCGCGCTCATCGCGCTCTGCGAGGCCTACGGGATGACCGGCGCGGAATGGCTGAAGAAGCCCGCCCAGCTCGCCACGGACTGGGTGCAGGCCTATCAGAACATCCTGAAGGGCTGGCGGTACGTCATAATGTCGGAGGACAACGATTCATCGGTTACCGGCTGGTACCTGCTGGCGATGAAGACCGCGCGCGTGAACGGCCTGAGGGTGTTCGAGAAGTGCTTCGAGGGCGCGCTGAGGTGGTACGATTCGGTCTCGCAGCCGATAAGCGAGTACGAGATACCCGACCTGGTGGAGCACCCGGAATACGGCCAGCGGTTCAAGCAGAACGTGTACCAGAAGCGCGGGGTGGGCTACCAGAGCAAGGACGATCCGGTGGCCTCGATGACGGCGATAGGGATAATCTCGCGCCGTTTCGTGGGCTACAAGAGGACGCACCCGCTGCTCAGGGCGGAGGCCAACTACCTGATGGACTTCAAGGTGTCGTTCGAGCAGCCGACGGGGGCCCGGAACCTCAACTTCTCGCACTACTTCCTGTACTACGCGACGCTGGCGAACTTCCAGATGGGCGCGCACTACTGGGAGAAGTGGAACAAGCAGCTCATCCCGGTGGTGAGGGGGGCGCAGGAGAAGGACATAACGAAGAACACCTACGGGTCCTGGCCGGTGAAGTCCTCGATAGGCGGGATACACGGCGGGCGCATATACTGCACGGCGCTGATGATCCTGACGCTGGAGATATACTACCGCTACATTCCCATGCTGGAGGAGAACGTAATCGTCCTCGAATGAGGGCGACGGGGAGGGGATGGAGGCGGCGGGTCAGTCCCGCCGCCTGAAGGAGCGGATGAACCGGGACTCGGTCTCCCTGCGGGTGACGTGCTTCTCGTACTTCGCCTTGCTCTTCTCGTATTTCTCGCAGAGTTCCTCTATGACGGGGAGAAGCCGGATCAGCCTCCGAATCTTGTCGCCCTGTTCGATCCTGTCGAGCCTGATGGTGTCCACTTGCTCCTCCTTTCGGGTTCCGCCGATCATTTGAGTCTCAACACGTCGCTGTGTTGCAGGGATTCCCTCTCGATGAGGGGCCGGAGCGCCTCGAAGAAGCGCCGGGCGTCCGCCGGATAGCCGGCGGTGGGGGCGGCGCCCGGGACCCTCGCGGTCCAGTAACGGTTGAAGAAGGACATGTAACACTCCCTCAGGTACTTCGCGGTCATGGAGGCGAGGGCCGCCAGGGGGCTCGAGGATTCCGCCTCCGGCCGGAAAACCAGGGTGAGGCGGTCGCCGACGACGTAGGCGGATTCGGCCGCGCCCTCCGCGAGCACGAAGACGAAATCGGGCGCGAACCTCTCGGCGAGGAAGGGCAGGTAACGGTTCCTGCCGCCCTGCTTGTCCACCACCACCTCGCCGCCGTCGCCCAGGGAGTATACCATCCTCGCGAGCACGCCGAATAGCCTCGCCATCGCCAGGGCGCTCTTGTTCATGGAGGAGAGCAGCAGGTTGAACTCGCGGGGGAAGGTGAAGCGCGCGAAGAGGGAGAGGGAAGGCGGGTCCGAGGGGAGGGTGGGGAGGCCCGCGGCGCCGAAGAGGGGGAGGGGAGGGGCGGCCGCGCCCACGGCCTCGAAGGCGGCGGCGGCCCGCGGCGCTTCGGGGCCGAGCAGGTGGCGGAGTAGGGAGGGAAGGTCGCCGCCGGTCCATCCCGAGAGGCGGGCGGCGAAGAGCACGGCCGCCTCCATGCGGGCGAGGCCCTTCCCGCCGCGGTACACCGCCTTGGAGTCAGCGAGGGGCAGGCCGGCGGAGGCGAACAGGCCCGCGAGGTCGGTCCCGGCGGGACAGGCGGCCCCGCCGTGGACGAGGGGACCGAGCAGAGCGCCGTAACCCGCCTCGTCTATGCCGCCCTTCCAGCCCATCACACCTCCTTGAGCCTGGAGACCACGCGGCAGATTATCCAGTCGGGGGTGGAGGCCCCGGCGGTTATGCCCACCGAGTCCACGTCCCGAAGCATCTCCGGGGTTATGTCGTCGGCCGTCTCGATGTGGTAGGTGCGCGGGTTTATCTCCCTGCAGATGCCTGCGAGCCTGTTGGTGTTGGCGCTGTGGAAGCCGCCCACGACGAGCACGGCGTCCACCTGGGCGGCGAGCTCGCGGGCCGCTTCCTGCCTGTCCTGAGTGGCGCGGCAGACGGTCTTCACGATGCGGTCGCGTTCGGGATCGAGGGGGAGGGCGGCGAATATGCGGTCTATCTCGAATATGCTGAAGGTGGTCTGGCAGATGACGACGAAGGGGGCCTCGTCACCGTCCACCTTGCCCACGTCCTCTATGTCCCTCACGACTATGCACTCGCCGTGGGCGTGGCCGAGGATGCCCTTTATCTCGGCGTGCTCGGGATCGCCGATGACGAGCCCCTTGTATCCCTCGCCGGTGTAGCGGCTTATGATTTCCTGGGCCCTCTTGACGTGGGGGCAGGTGGCGTCCACGATCCGCACCCCTTTTTCCTCGAGCTGGAGGAGGCGCCTTCGGGGGACGCCGTGGGCTCGTATGAGGACGGTGTCGCCGGGGCGGAGGTCGGCGTCGGAGCGCAGCTTCTCGATGCCGTGCCCGCGCAGCTTCTCCACCACCTCGTTGTTGTGGATGATGGGGCCGTCCGTCCAGACGCGGCCGGTCTGGGCGGCGGTCTCCAGCGCCTTCTTGATGGCGAGTTCAACCCCCATACAATAACCGTAGTGGCGGGCGAGTTTCACCAAGATTCCCCTCGGTTCCTTCCCGAGAGGTTCCATTGAGGCGTTACCTTCCGATTGCGGCATTGACGTGGTTCCTCCTTGCGTGGGCGGCTGTCTCCGCCCATGGGATTATATCAGTATTTGAGCCGACGGGCTTCAAGCTCCGCCTTCCCGACGGATGGAGCGAGCGCGAGAAGGTGAAGGTGTGGAAGCCGCCAGCCGACGCGAAGCGGACGCTCGAAATGCTCGCCTCGGCGGAGATGGAGGACGGGCGGGTGACGGGGGCGTACATAAAGGTGCCCTCGCCGGATTCCTTCTGCACGCTGGAGGTGGTGGTGGCCTCTCCCATGCCGCCGTTCGACGAGGCGGCCGCCGAAAGGCTCGGCATGGAGTGGGGCGAGGGGATGAAGAGAACGATAAGGGGGTTCTCCCTCATGGAGACGGGATTCTTCGAGGCGGGCGAGTACCCGGCGGTGAGGCTCACGGGGAGGTGGGACGTGGGAAGACGGAGGTACGAGACCCGCCAGTACCTGCTCACGGACGCCGCGGCTTCCTACAAGCTGGTGTTCTTCTATCCCGCATCCGAGGCGGAGGGGTGGAGGGCGGAAGCCGACGCGATAGTGAAAGGTGTGAAGGCCGGGCCGCCAGCGCGGCCGGCGTTTCCGATGAGGCGTTACACGCTGGTGACGGGAGCGGCCGCGCTGGCCTTCGTGCTGTTCTGGCTGGTGCACCGGTTCCTGGGAAGGCGGGGCGGAACGGCGGCGGCCGCGGCGCTGCTCTGCCTGGCGGCCGCGCATGGAGGGACGGCGCTCGCGGAGAGCGCACCGGGCTCGCTTCTGTCGGTGAAGCCGCCGCCGGGCTACGAGGCCTTCGACGCCGAGGAGACGGCGGACATGCTGGACCACGAGTACGAGGGCTTCTTCCCGGACGAGATACGGCCGTGGGTGGTGCTTCTGACGCCGTCGGAGGAGGAAGAAGGGCTGCCGGGTTCGGACTGGTTCTTCTGGGGCTTCTACCCGCTGAAATGCGCCGAGGGAGAGAGGTCGCCGGAGGAGTTCAAGCGGGAGTTCCTGGCCTTCAACCGCTACGAAGAGGTGCGGGACCTGTCGCTGCGGGAGGTGGAGAGGAAGGGGAAGACGATATACGAATACCTCTTCCTGCTGAAGGTGCCTTCGGGAGAGGAGCTTCCCAACCTGGCGCTGGGGCTTCCGCGGCGGTTCGGCTACATGGTGTTCGAGGCGCGGGAGAGCAAGGGGGGGCTGGACGCGAACAGGGAGGCGTTCCTGGACAGCCTCGCCGGCGTGCGGATAAGGGAGGAGGACAGGCTTCTGCCCGCCGGAGGGGCGTCCGCGCGCGGATGGCTTCTACTGGTCGTCATGGCCGTGTTCGCGCTGGCGGCGGCCGTATCGGTGGTCCGGAACCTGCGCCGCAGGAGAGAGGGAGAGGGCGAGGCGTGAGGGCGCTGCCCGCCGCGTTCCTGCTCGTCGCCGCGCTGGCGGGCCTCGCCGCCGGAGAGGAAGGCTATTCCTTTCCCGCGGGGTGGCGGCCACTCCGCCCGGCCGCCGTACCGTCGTTCGTCTCCGCGCTGGTGAAGGAAGCGCCGCGGGCCGGGGAGGTGAAGTCGGCGGAGCGGGGCGGGGCGTCGGCGTTCGCGGTGAGGCTCGGCGACCGGCCGGGCGCGTTCCGCGAGCCGCTGTCCGCGCTTCTGGGCGGGTTGAGGTTCGACGAGTCGGGGCGGGGGATACTCAAGGCGTCGTTCGAATGGGAGGGGAAGGAAGGGGCGCTGGCGCTGGCCTACGACGGGCCGTCGCGGACGCTGTTTTTGGCGGTGGTCGGTCCCTCGGCGGGGGGAGCGCTGGAGTCGTTGCTCGCCGCTCGCGAACCCGTCTCCACCGGGGCCGAACCCTGGGTGTACTTCGTGGTGCTGGCGGCGGCCGTGGCGCTGTTCGCCGCGTACTACAGGCTGAGGGGCTTCGGAAAGGGAAGGGAGCAGGAAGGATGACGGAAGACGACTTCGGAGCATACGACGATCTTCTGCTCGCCATGCTGGAGGAGGACATAGGGGAGGGCGACGTCACCACGGCGCTGTTCGACGGAGACAGGGAGGTGAGGGCGGTCTTCCGGGCGCGGTCGGAAGGGGTGATGTGCGGCTTTCCGTTCGTGGCGAGGCTCTTCCAGATACACGACCCGTCGGTGGAGCTGGAGCCGCTGAAGGAGGAAGGCGAGCGCTTCGGGGCGGGCGAGGAGCTCATCTCCGCGCGGGGGAGGGCGGGGGCGATCCTGACGGTGGAGCGCACGGCCCTGAACCTGTTCAGCCGCCTGTGCGGCATAGCGGCCAAGACGAGGGATTTCGTGGAGGCCGCCGAGGGTAGGGCGGAGATACTCGACACGCGCAAGACCACGCCGCTGTTGAGGCCGTTCGAGAAGTACGCCGTGAGGACGGGCGGCGGGAGGAACCACCGGTTCGGGCTCTACGACCAGGTTCTCGTGAAGGACAACCACCTTACGCTTCTCGGCGGGGGGGAAGAGGATTTCCGGGCGCTGGTGGAGCGGGCGCGCGAGCGCTACGGGCCGGGGATGACGGTGGAGATCGAGGTGGACACGCTGGAGCAGTTCCGGCTCGTGCTGGCCGCCGAGCCCGACATAGCGCTTCTCGACAACATGCCGCCGGAGACGATGAGGGAGGCGGCGCGACTTCGGGACGAGCACGCGGCGCGGGGGGGAAAGAGGGTGCTTC
>QNBY01000053.1 GCA_003644275.1 Planctomycetota bacterium | reverse complement strand
TCAACTACACTTATCTCACCGTCAAGAACGGCAAGATATTCAAGGACAAGTGGCGGCACGTCTTCGAGAAGGAAGGCGGCCCGCCCGAGAGTTCCATGGTCTGGAAGGACATTCCCACCGTGGACATCGAGCAGGTGGGCGAGGTGGAGATGCTCGACTGACCGGCCCGCGCCGTTCGCCGAAAAAAGAGGGGCGGCCGCGGCCGCCCCTCTCTCGTCTTCGTGCGGATACGCCCTTCAGCCGGTCCTCTCCAGGAGCGCTTTCGCCACCTTCGAGCCCAGCTCCCTGCAGGCCTTCAGGTCCGCCTCGGCCGGAACGTACTTGACCGCGAGCGGAGGCGCCGCCTGCTCCACGCCCATCTCGTCCAGCAGCGCGGCCACCTGCTTCACGCTCTCGCCGCTCCAGCCGTAGGAACCGAAGGCCGCTCCCACGAGGTTCGAGAACTTGAGGCCCTTCAGGTAGCTCATCACGTCCGCCACCGTGGGGAACAGGTTGTTGTTCAGCGTGGGCGAACCCACCACCAGCGCGCCGCTCTCCAGCACCTCGGTGGCGACGTCGCTCCGGTGGCAGGCGCCCAGCGCCATGACCTTCGCCTCCACTCCCGACGCGGTGAGCCCCTCGGCTATCGCGCGGGCCATGCGGTCCGTGCTCCCCCACATGCTGTCGTACACCACCGCCGCCCGCGGCGCGGGGCGCTGGGCGGCCCAGCGCTCGTAGGCCCCGAGCACCCACTCTATGTCCTCCGGCGTGCGGTAGATGGGGCCGTGATCGGGCGCGACCACGTCGAAGGCGAGCCCGGCGGCTTTCACCTTGGCGAGCAGCGCGGCCACCAGTTTCGAGTACGGCGTCAGTATGTTCGCGTAGTACTTCGCGCCCTCGCATTCGAGCACGGAACGCTCGATCTCGTCCGCGAACAGTTCCAAACCCGCGAGGTGCATCCCGAAGGCGTCCTGCGAGAAGAGAAGCCTCTCCTCCTCCAGTATCGTGAACATGCTGTCGGGCCAGTGGAGCATCCGCGTCTCCATGAAGGACAGCGTGAGCCCCCCTATGTCCAGCTTCCCGCCGTTCTCCACCGCCGTAACGCCGTCGAGGCCGTAGTGCTCGGCGAGTGCCTTGGCGCCCATCTTGGAGGCGAACACCTTCTCCGGCTTCACCCGCTCCAGCACGTAGGGAAGCGCGCCGGTGTGGTCGGGCTCGGCGTGGTTGGAGACGACGTAGTCTATCCTCTCCGGCTCCACCACCGAGGCTATCCGCGCGAGAAGCTCCTCGCCGAAGGGCTTCTTCACCGCGTCTATCAGGGTTGTCTTCTCCCCCATGACGAGGAAGGCGTTGTAGGTGGTGCCGCGCGAGGTTAGGTATCCGTGGAAGTCGCGGATCGACCAGTCCACCGCGCCCACCCAGTACACGTTGTCGGTTATCCTGCGGGCCTTGAAGACTTCGCTCATCTTTCCCTCCGAGCGGTTCGACCCAGCGACGCGAGCCTGTCGGCGAGCTGGGCGGCGTGGTTTATCTCTTCCTTTATTATGCGGTCCACCTCTTTGCGGCCCAGGTCTTCGGGGACGAGCTCCTTCATCGCGGTGTAGTACATCACGGAGTCCTTCTCCAGACCGATGGCGAAGCGCAGCACGTCCTTCACGTTGCCGAAGGAAGACGCCGCCTCGACGGGATCGAGGTCGGAGTCGAAGAGATGGCCGGATGCGTAAGCCCTCAGGTAGAGTTCCTGCTGCTCGTCGAGCTCGGTCGGCCCCTCATCCTTCGAGGAACCGAGGGAAGCGCGGATGGAGGCGAACACCTTGACGTGCTCGTCCTCCATGGCCGCGAGCTCGAGAAGCATGTCGCGCAGAGGACCTTCCTCCTGCGCCTCCGCGGCCTTCCTGTAGAAGGCGGCCCCGTTGCGCTCGATCTGTTCGGCCACGGCCAGTATTTCGTCCACGTTGAAACGCGTCATCTCCCGTCGCTCCTTTCTTGCGGGTGGAAAACCGGGAAGAGTCGGCGGTTCCTCTCCCCTGGGGGTACTTCGCTGCGACCGGCCGCGCGCCCGGCTCGGTAGGCGGCGCGCCTGTCCGCCGTTCCCTACGGAGAAAAGGGGGCGGGCCTCCCCGCCCCCGTGCTTCCCTCGTCTATTCCTCCGAGGTTGCAGACGCCGGGGTGCGCTTGCCGAGCTCCCGGTCTATCATGTACAGACCGTTCTTGGAGCCCTGCACGAGCTTCATCTGCTGCACTATCGCGTTGACCGAGGACTCCTCCTCCACCTGCTCGGTGACGAACCACTGGAGGAAGAACTCCGTGGCGTAGTCCTTCTCCTCGCGGGCGAGGGAGACGAGCTCGTTGATCATCGCGGTTACCTTCTTCTCGTGCTCGTAGGCGGCCTCGAAGACGGCAAGCGGGGAATCCCACTCCACCGGCGGCGCGTCGAAGCCCTTCACCAGCGCCCTGCCCTCGCGCTCCACGACGAAGTCGAATATCTTCTCCGCGTGCGAGAGCTCCTCGCGGTACTGGACGAACATCCAGTTGGCCGCGCCGGGCATGTCCGCCGAATGCAGCCAGGCGGACATGGCGAGGTAGAGATAGGCGGAGTAGAACTCGGCCGCCACCTGATCGTTGAGAGCGTCCTGCATCTTCTCGCTTATCGCCATCACGCCCTCCAGAGGCCGTGAAGGTTGCACCAGGCCCGGACGGTCAGCTCGCCGTCGGGCACCTCGAACTCGGCGGCGGGCTCGTCGCCGGGATTGAGGAACTTGCGGCACACGTGCCCGCCCGCGGAGACCTCTATCCACTCTATGTAGTGGGCCTCCTGCATCGGATGGGCGACCTCGCCGACCCTCACCACCACCTTGCCGCCCTCGACGGAGACCACGGGCACGTGTTTCTCATGCGCGGCGTCCACGGTGTTCTCCTCGTAGAGCTTCATCGGCCGGCCGCAGCAGACGAGCGCTCCGCGCCCGCCGTGCAGCACGTACACGATGTTGCCGCATATCCCGCACTTGTACACTTCTCTCTTCTCGGCCATCTTCTCTCCTCCTCCTCCTCAGTCCTCGAGTTTCTTGTGGCAGAACCACCAGTCGTAGCAGTCGTAGTTCTTCATCCGCTCCCCGGCCGTCTTCACGTCCATGGCGGGCGGGACGATGACGCGGTCGCCGATGAGCTCGTTGTCCGGCCATCCGGCGGGTATGGCGACGCCCTTCGAGTCGGATATCCGGAGGCCCTTCACCATCCTGAGTATCTCGTCCATGTTCCGGCCGAGCTCCTGCGGATAGTAGAGTATGGCGCGGATGACGCCCTTCGGGTCCACCACGAAGACGGCCCTCACGGTGTTGGTGCCCTTGCCGGGGTGTATCAGGCCGAGCTGCGATGCCACCTTGCCCGTGTCGTCCGCGATGATGGGAAACTCTATCCGGATGCCCAGCTTCTCCTCGATCCACTCCACCCACTTTATGTGGGAGAAGACCTGGTCGATGCTGAGCCCGATGAGCTCGGCGTCCAGCGCCTTGAAGTCGTCGTAGCGCTTCTGGAAGGCCACGAACTCCGTGGTGCACACGGGGGTGAAGTCGGCCGGGTGGCTGAACAGCACGAACCACTTGCCGGCGTAGGCGTCCGGCAGCTTCATTGCGCCGTGGGTGGTGACGACTTCCAATTCGGGGAAGCGTTCGCCTATGAGGGGGATTCTCGTTTCCATCTTGCTACTCCTTCCTTTTGCCCATTCGCGCCCCCGTTGTCGGAGGCGTTTCGCTTGTGTTACCAGTTCTCTCCGAGAAGCTCGAAGTGGGCCCTGGGATGGGCGCAGGCCGGGCACATCTCCGGCGCTTCCTCGCCCTCGTGGAGGTAGCCGCAGTTGCGGCAGCGCCAGACCACTTTCTTCCCGCGCTTGAAGACCCGTCCGGCCTTGATGTTCTCCGCGAAGGCCCGGTAGCGCTTCTCGTGGTTCTTCTCGGCGACGGCCACCGCCTCGAACACGCGCGCTATCGCCTCGAAGCCTTCCTCGCGGGCGATTTCCGCGTACTCGGGATACATGACGGCGTGCTCGTGCCTCTCGCCGTCCGCCGCCGCCTCCAGGTTCTCCAGCGTGGTGCCTATCTTCCCGGCGGGGAAGGCGGCCGTTATCTCCACCTCGCCGCCCTGCAGGAACTTGAAGAAGCGCTTCGCGTGCTCCTTCTCCTGCTCCGCGGTCTCCTGGAATATGGCGGCTATCTGCACGTAGCCTTCCTTCTTCGCCTGCGAGGCGAAGAAGGTGTAGCGGTTCCTCGCCTGCGACTCGCCCGCGAAGGCGATGAGAAGGTTCCGTTCCGTCCTGGTTCCCTTGAGATCCTTCGTCACTCCTTACTCCTTTCTTCACTTGCCTCGGTATTTGCTTTCGTTCCGGCGTTCCGCCCGTCGTCTCCCCGCGCGAGCTCCGCCCGGCAACGCGGGCATATTCCTTGGAACTCCAGGGTGTAGTCGGTGACCTCGTAGTCGGTGCGCCCTTCCACTATCTTCTCCACCTCGGGGAAGGGCTCGCAGGTTATATCATCCACGCGGTCGCACACGATGCAACGGATGTGGTAGTGGTTGGCGGTCCTGAAGTCGTAGCGCCGCCTGCCGGGACCGTGGTTCAGAACCCGCACGAGCCCCTTCGAGGCCAGCAGGTTCAGGTTCCGGAACACCGTCGCCGGGCTTATCCCCGGAAGGCGCTTCGACACCCTCTCGTAGAGGTCGTAGGCGGTGGGGTGATCCTCGGACGCCTTCAGCTCTTCGAGTATCACTTGCCTCTGCCTGGTCCAAAATTTGATGTCTCTCACGCTCCCTCTTTGCAAATAATTATCATTTTCATTATACCACCGAAAAACCGCCGCGCGGCTTTCCGCAGGATTTTTTTCCAAGCTTTTCGAGTCGGGGCGTAACTTGCTTGTCGAGGGGCTGTTACGTCAGTCCGTCGTTTTCAGTTCCTGGAGCCTCTTCGCGTAGCCGAGCCGCCTGTAACATTCCTCGAGGACCTTCCTGAAGCGCGGATATCGCCTCACGAGTTTCAGATGGCGCTCGAACAAGGCGACCGCCTTGCGGTACTCCCCCATATCCGCAAGAAGCTCGGCCGTCCTGAGGTCTATGCCGGGGTCGCGGGGAAACATTCCCCCCACCTTCTCCAGCGCCTCCAGCACGCACGTCCTGTATCCCTTGCGGCTGAGCCTGTCGCAGTCGTAGAGGAAGAAACCGAGCATCCTCCTGTCGAGCGCGGAGAGGCCGGAGAAGCGCTCCAGCTCCGCGGCCGCCTCCCGCTCGGGGAGGACGGCGGCCTTGACCAGGAAGGTGAGAAGGGGCGAATCGGCGAACCATCCGCGCTTCAGCATGGTTCGCGCTTCCTCTCCCCGCCCGGTCCGCACGAGGTGAAGCGCCCAAACCGCCCGCAGTTCCCGGCAGGTGCGGGCTGCCCCGGCCGCCTCGAGCACCTTCCGCGCGCACTGCTCCCACGCCCCCGTCCTCCGGAGCCGCGCCAGGATGCCCTGCAGCCGCGCCGAGCGCGCCCATTTCCCGAACACCCCGTCGGGGGCGGTGTACAAGCGCCAGAGAAACTCGTCCTCCATCCCCAGGGACGGAAGGGCCAGAAGCAGGAAGAGGGAGCGCTCCTCGCCGAGCAGGGAAAAGGCGGGATCCAACCCTCCCGCGTACCCGATGAGGTCGCGGGCGAGCGTGCGGCCGTCCTTCTCCCCGGCGTCCCGCATCACCGCGCGCACCGTCTCCTCCGCCCTTTCCTCCAACTCCGGAGAGACGCCGCTCCCAAGCAGGGAGAAGCACGTGCGGAGCGCCTCCCGCCTCACGAACAGGGAGTGCGGCGAGAGGGCCAGGGCGTGCTCCGCGGCGTCCAGCCTCTCCTTCGCCCCGCCCGCGGGCGTCGCCGAGAGCTCGGCCCACAGGTAGGCGTCCGCGGGGCGGTCCCTCACCGCTTCGAGCAGCAGGGCGCGGGCCTCGTCGAACTTCCCTTCCGCGGTCCTGTCGCGGGCCTCGCGCGAGAGCAGGTCCGCCCTCTTTCCGGGATAGAGCGTCCCATCGGCCCGCCCGTCGAACCCGTCCAGCGACCAGCCGAAACTCCAGGCGAGGCACACCAGCGCCGCCGCGCAGAAGGCGCAGGCCGCCGCCTTCACCGCCGCCGTGGAGCGCCCCTCGCGCAGGAAGAAAAAGCCCGCCAGCACCGCCGCCGTCCCTCCCAGCGCGGGGATCGCCAGCGGGAAATCCACCGTCATGTGGACGCCGAATCCCACCAGGGCGGCGAGCGCGCCGGAGAGCAGAAACGCCCTGCCCTGCCTTCCCGCCCGCGCTACCCTTCCGAACGAATCTCCCACGAGGAACATCAGCGTCCCCCCGGCGGCGAACGCGGCGAACCCGAACGCCGCGAGCATCTCCGCCCAGTCGTTGTGGGTGTGCGCCACCTTCAGGGCGTCCACCTGCGGCGCGCCCGCGAACCACGACCACGCGCTCTCGAACGAGCCCCATCCCGTCCCAATCACGGGCGAGGCCGCTCCCATCCTCACCGCCGCCTCCCAGAACATCGGCCTGCTGTACTCGCCCTGGAACTCACGCCGTATGTGAAGGAAGCGCTCGAACACCGCGTCCCCGCCCAGCAACAGGACGGCCGCCGCCACCAGAGCCGCGAGGCCGAGGGCCGGAAGCGCGAGCTCGGAACGCGACGCCAGAAACACCGCCGCGACCACGCCCGCCGCCGCGCCCGCCATCAGCGCGAACAGCGCCCCCCGCGAGCCCGTGAACACCACCCCCGTCCCCAGCGCCGACGCCGCCGCGCCGAACAACACGAACGCCGCCGCCCCTCCCCTGCCCTGCCGCATCCGCCTGAAGGCATGGAGAGCGCCGCCGAACGCCGCCCCGAACCCCAGCACGAGGTAGTCGGCGAAGTGGTTGCGGTTCACGAAGGTGCCGGTGAGGAATCCCTCGTACACCTTCCTTTCGAGCGGCAGCAACACCTGCCCGCCCGCCCGCAGCTCCACCGCCCCGTACAGCAGTTCGAGCACGGCCGCGGCGACCACCACCGCGAACAGCCTCGCCATGCGCTTCCTGTCCTCGGCGACTATCGCCGCCGCCGCGAACATCACCCCCATTTGCGCCATGAGCCCGGCCCAGAGGGCGGAAGAAG
>QNBY01000052.1 GCA_003644275.1 Planctomycetota bacterium | reverse complement strand
GGCGATGGAGTCGAACATTTTTTTGATCTCTTCCGGCGGTCGCCGGCCGCGCGTGTCCTCTCCCGGCATGCCCCGATTCTACCCCGTGTTTGCCGGAAACGTTTTCGATTCTTGCGGCCCGCGCAAAGGAATGTATAATTCCTGCAGATACGCGCGGGGGGCTCATAGCTCAATCGGCAGAGCAGCGGACTCATAATCCGCGGGTTGTAGGTTCGAGTCCTACTGGGCCCACCACCGAAAACGGGAAAGGCCGCCGCATCACGCGGCGGCCTTTTTTGCGCCCGTCTCCGGGAGATCGGCTCCTACTTGAAGACCTCCTCCACCGTGTCCGGCGAGTGCAGGGAGAGGTAGTAGCCGTCCTCCTTCGCGCCCTCGGGGCCGTCCGTGATTATTATGGGGCGGCTCGCCATGATGACCCTGTACTTCGGGTTCTGGGCCATCCGGTTGAGCTTCGACATTATCTCCTTCACCCGCCGCCAGAAGTTTATCGGCACGAACCTCTTGAACTTGTCCGCCAGCCTCACCTCTATGGACTGCTTCGCCAGGTTGTCCATCACCTTCCGGCAGAAACGCCAGGCGTCGTACTCCTTGCGGTGGTCGTTCAGCCTCTCGATCAGCCTCTCGCCGGTCATGCTCACCGGCACGTGCACCACCTTGTTCTCGTAGTCCGGTGAGTTCTCGTCCCGCTTCTCCACCACTATGGTGAACTCCTTGAGCGCCTTGCGGTGCTTCGACTTCTTCACGAGCTCCTTGAGCGAGCGCACGAACACCGCCGCGCGCGACCAGCTCACCCCCTCGCCCATACGTATCTTCAACTTCAGCTTCTTCACCATGCCCGAGAGCGTGAGGTAACTCTTGCGCTCGCTGCAAAGGGTGTCCAGCAGCTCGGGCACGGGCATCTCCCTCCGGTTGTAGCGCACCGTGGCGTTGGCGTCCACCTCCGTGACGAGGAACTCGTCCTTCTTCTCGGTGTTCTGAAAGTGGATGACGAGCCCGCCCAGGGAGGATATCCTGTCCGTCCACTTCTTGCCGTCGTCCCCCGACAGGACCATGCGCATCTTGGCGATGAAGCCGAACACGTCGTTCAGCGTGAGGTGGTTGCGCGGCGTCACCTCGTAGGTGAGCGTTATGTCGTAGTCCTTCTTCAACAGCTTCACCGCCGCCTCGAGCTGTTCCTCCGCGGCCTTCGTTACGGCGTCCGTTTCGGCCCTCACGGAAGGGGCGGCGAAGAGGATCGGAAGCAGGACCGTTATCATCATCAGTCGTTTCATCTTCGTTCCTCCGTGCAGCGGGTTATGTTACCCGATTTGCCGTTCCGTCAATCCCCCGATGGTTGGACGCCGGAATTTGCGCCTTACGAAAACGCGGTATCCTCGACTCCCCATCACGGAGGCATGCCCATGAAGAACTGGCTGCGGGAACTTTTGAGAAAGGCCGATGCGGATTACGTCGAGGTCCGCCTCGAAGAGACCGTCCGCACGAGCGTGAACTTCACCGGTCCCACCCTCGAGGAATGCACGCAGAACCTCTCCTTCGGCGGTTGCGTGCGCGCCCTCGTCAAGGGCGGCTGGGGCTTCACCTGCTTCAACTCCCTCGACGAGCTCGAGAAAAAGGTGAAGCTCGCCGTCGAGCACGCCCGCGCCGTCGGCCTCAGGCGGGGAGAGGACCTGAGGCTCGCCGAGGTGCCGGTGGTGGACGTGGCCGTCCCCTTCGAGCCCGTAAACGACCCCGCCGACGTCCCCATCGATAGGAAGGTGGAGACGCTGCGGGCCTACAACGACATAGTGCTCTCCTTCGACGAGCGGATAACCACCTCCAGCGCCCGCTACCACGACGCCCGCCGCAAGCTGACCTTCGCCACCTCGGAGGGCGCCTGGATAGAGAGGGAGGACACCGACCTCGCCGTCTCCGTCGCCGCCGTCGTCAACACCCCGGCCGGCACCTTCTTCGCCCGCGCCTACAACGGCTCCAGCAACGACTACAACGTGGTGCTCGGCCTCGAGGAAGAAATACTCGAAAAATGCCGCGACGTCCTCGACATCGCCGCGGCCGAGCCCGTCAAGGGCGGCAAGTACACCGTCATACTCGACCCCGCGCTCGCGGGCGTCTTCATCCACGAGGCGTTCGGCCACCTCTCCGAGGCCGACTTCGTTTACGAGGACCCGCACCTGCAGGAAGTGATGGTCCTCGGAAGGGAGTTCGGCCCGCCCGAGCTGAACGTCGCCGACACCGGCCTCGACGTGGGCACCCGCGGCTACCTCCCCTACGACGACGAGGGCGTCCCCACCGAGCGGACCTACCTCATACGCGAGGGCAAGCTCGTCGGGAGGCTCCACTCCCGAGAGACCGCCGCGAAGATGGGCGAGCGCCCCACCGGCAGCGCCCGCGCCATCAACTACCGCCATCCCCCCATCCCGCGGATGCGCAACACCGTGATAGAAGCGGGCGACGTGCCGTTCGACGAGATGGTGCGCGCCACCGAGGACGGCCTCTACTGCCTCGACGCCAGGGGAGGGCAGACCAACGGCGAGCTCTTCACCTTCACCGCCGCGGACGCCTTCGTCATACGCGACGGGAAGATAGCCGAGCGCGTCCGCGACGTCACCCTCACCGGAAACGTCTTCGAGACGCTCAGGAACATAGACATGATCGGAAACGACTACCGCCTGCGCGATTCCGGCGGCGGCTGCGGAAAGGGCGGCCAGTTCCCCCTTCCCGTGAGCCACGGCTCGCCTCACGTCAGGATCCGAAACGTCGTCGTGGGAGGAAAGTGACATGACGCCCGAAAAAATCCTCGAAAAGGCCGCTTCCGCTTCCGACGCCGCCGAGGTCTATTTCTCCAGGCGCGAGAGCCTCTCCGTCTCCTTCGAGAACAACAGGATAAAGGAATCCACCTCCAGCGACCTCCAGGGAACGGCCGTCCGCGTCCTGAAGGACGGCAGGGTGGGCTTCTCCGTCTCCACCCGTCCCGGCGACGGGAGCGCGGCGGACACGGCCGTCTCGCTCGCGCGCTTCGGCAAGCGGGCCGGTTTCGCCTTCCCGCCCCAGCCGGACGTGAAGCCCTTCCCCTTCGACCCCTCGCACGTTGACGGCATCACCCCCGAGCGCGCCGCCTCGGAGTGCGCCGCCGCCGTCGAACGCCTCCGCTCGCTCGGAGACGGCGTCCTCGCCTTCTGCGGCATGGGCAAGGAACGCTTCTCCTCCCGCATCCTCTCCACCGCCGGCCTCGACTTCGCGGTGGACGACGGCTACGTCCAGTGGCATTGCGGCGTCACCCGGAACGTCGAGGGCGACTTCCTCACCATTTACGACTACCGCATCGGCCGCGTCTTCGACGGATTCGACGCCCTCGTGGAGAAGGTGAGCGAGGAATACCGCCTCTGCTCCTCCACCGAGAAGATAAAAGGCGGCAAGTACCGCGTGCTCTTCACCCCCCGCGCGCTGTCCAGCCTCCTGCGCGTCTTCAACGACTGCCTCTCCGGCAAGGCCGTCGCCAAGCGCATCTCCCCCTGGGCGGACCGCAAGGGCGAGAGGCTCTTCGACGAGCGCATAACCTACCTCACCGACCTGGTGAGCGAGGACGCCCCCTTCCGGCGCGCGGTGGACGACGAGGGCGTGCCCGCCGGACGCAAACTGCTGGTGGACCGCGGCGTGCTGGCCTCCTTCTACCACAACCTCGACTCCGCCGCCGAGTGCGGCGACGAGCCCACCGGGCACGGCTTCCGCTCCTCGGTCGGAGCGCAGCCCGCGCCCTCGCTCTTCTGCGCGCGCCTGCTGCCCGGCGATGACTCCCTCGATGACCTGGCCTCCGGCGCCCAGCTCTGGGTGGAGGACCTCCTCGGGGCCTCCATGTCCAACTCCTTCTCGGGCATAATCACGGGCAACGTCTCCCTCGGCTTCACCGTGAAGGACGGCGCGCGCGTCGCCAGGGTGAAGGACGCCATGCTCAGCGTGAACGTCTTCGAGCTCTTCCGGGACGCCGTCCTGGGCATCTCCTCGACGGTGGAGCGCCACGGCGCCGCGCTGCTCCCGTACCTGCTGCTCGACGGCGTCTCCGTCTCGGCCTGAGCCCCGCGGGGCGGGCTCTCCGTCCGCCCGCGTTGTGATTTGACAGCGCCCGACCGGGCGTATAATGCTCATCCTGCATTCCCCCGTTCCCGAACCGCCAGCCCGGAGCCGTGAATTGGAAAAGAAACTCGTAGCCTGTCGAGTACTGGACGAGGGTAAGAAGATAGTCTTCGGCACGCATCTGGTCGCGGATTTCTGGGGTGTCTCCTCCGACATCCTGGACGATCCCGACCGGATACTGGAGATACTCATCTCCGGTGCGAGGGCCGCGGACGCCACCGTCATTGACACCTGCGTGCACCATTTCGCCCCCTACGGCGTCACCGCCACGGTCACGCTCGCGGAGTCCCATATCTGCCTCCATTCCTGGCCCGAACATTCCTATTGCGCCCTGGACGTCTTCGTCTGCGGCAAGTCCGACGCCTCCAAGGCGCTCGAGACCATAAGAACCCTCCTCTCCCCCCAGCGGGAGAGCGTCATCGAAATGCTCAGGGGCAACCTGCCGAGGTTTACTTGACTGACCGCTTTCTTGAGCCCGTCACTCCGCACACTCACATTCTCTTCGAGGGCCAACTGATCCACGAAGAGCGCTCGAAGTACCAGCACATACAGGTTTACCGCCACGAATACTACGGGCACATCCTCGTGCTCGACGGCCTGTTGCAGACCACCACCGCCGACGAGTTCATCTACCACGAGATGATCGCCCACGTCCCCCTCTGCTCCCTCCCCCGCGAGCCCAGGCGGGTGCTCATAGTCGGCGGGGGCGACGGCGGCGCGCTCGCCCAGGTGCTCCGCCATCCCACCGTCGAGGAAGTGGTGGTGGTGGATCTCGACGAGGCCGTGCCCCGCGTCAGCAGGCGTTTCTTCCCCTTCGCCGCCTCCTTCGACGATCCCCGCGTGCGCCTCGTGATAGACGACGGCGCCCGCTTCGTGAAGTCCCCCGAAGCCCGCCGCGCCTTCGACTGCGCCATAGTGGACTCCTCCGACCCCGACACCCCCGCCTCCGTCCTCTACCGCACCGCCTTCTACTCCGACCTGAAGAAATGTCTCGCCCCCGATTCCGTCGTCATCCACCAGGTGGGCACGCCCGAGTTCATGCGAAAGGAGCTCGCCGACACCTTCGCCGCCGTCTCCGCCGTCTTCGACCGCGCCTCCGTCTGCCACGCCGCCATCTTCACCTACGGCGGCTCGGAGGCCTTCGTCCTGGGCTCCTCCTTCGATCCCTCCGTGCCCAGGCGCGTCATGCGCGGGAAGTGGTACAATCCCGAGATACATGCCGCCTCGTTCGCGCTGCCCGAGTTCTGGAAGGACGTCATCGGAGCCTGAGTCCCTTCCCCGCTTTTCCGCGAAAACCGCCCTCGTGCGTCCAATTGATTGAAACGTGAACTTCGACGGAGGACCGCACATGAGAAACGCCCTCTTCCTCGCCCTCCTTCTTTTCGCGCTGGCCGCCGCCGGGTGCTCCGGCCCCCCCCGCGACGTCCCGCCCATGCCCTCCACCTCCTGCGTCTATCTCGATTCCGGCCTCGAATACGAGGTCACCGTCACCCAGGTGGTGGAGGAAAGGAAGGCCGGGCTGCTGACCTCGCAGATAATGCTCCACAACAACCGCTCCCGCCCCGTGGTGGTGTACGTGCGGGCCAGGTATTTCAACGCCGCGGGCAGGGAGGTGCGCTCCACCTTCGGCCAGTGGACGCCGCTCCCGCTGGACAAGAACGCCTCCCGCTCCTTCTCCGCCACCGCTCCCACCGCGGAGGTCGTCCGCATCCTCTTCGAGTTGAAGCGGGCCTCGGATACCTCCCCCGGCCCGCGCGACCGCAGGCGCTGAAAGGAGGCTTGCCGATGAGAAAGACGCTCCTGAACGCCCTCCTCCTGCTCTCCTTCGTCCTCCTGCTCCCCGGCTGTTCGCGCGACGGCTCCTACAGCAAGGGCGAATACCTCGACCCCGATTCCCCCACCCCCGTCGGCGACTACTACAGCGACACCGACCTCAAGATGGCCGCCGAGGCCATGTTCTCCTCCCTCGTCACGAGCCCCCCGATAGCCGACGCGAAGAAGCCGCCCGTCATAATGGTGATGATGGTCCGCAACCGCACCCGCGACCGCATAGACATGGAGGACCTCACCAACAAGATAGCGACCGCCCTCATCCGCACGGGCAAGGTGCGCTTCGTCAACCGCCGACTCCGCGAGGGGCTCGTCCACGAGTACGAGTACCAGAAGTCCGGCTACGTGGATCCCTCCACCGCCAAGACTCCCCGCCAGGTGGCCCCCGACTACGTGCTCAGCGGCGAGCTCACCTCCATCGAGATGCCGCGCCGTTCCGAGAAGCGCGTCTATTACAGGCTCACCCTCCGGCTGACCGACGTCTCCACCGGCCTGATCGTCTGGCAGGACGAGAAGGAGATAAAGAAGCTCCTCAGGAAATGACCGCCTTCACCCGCCGCGCGGCGCTGCTCGTCCTCCTGCTCGCGCTCGGCTGCGCCTCGGGCGGCGGCCCGCTCGACCGCGCCCGCGGCATGTTCCTGCGCGGGGAGTACGAGGCCGCGGGCAGGCTGCTCGAGGACTCCCTCCCCTCCGCGGGCCGCAACCGCCTCCTCTACCTCCTCGAAGCGGGCTCGTCCTACCACTACGCCCGCCTCCCAGACCGCGCCCGCGCCTGCCTCGAACGCGCCGACGAGCTCGCCCGCGTCCTTTCCTACGTCTCCGTCTCCGAGGAAGGCGCGGCCCTCCTGTTCGACGACCGCCTCAGGCCCTACCGCGCCCCCGAGTACGAGCGCTTCCTGCTCCTCTACCTCCTCGCCGTCGAGCATTTCGCCGCGGGCGAGGTGGAGCAAGCCCTCGTCGAGCTCAACCGGATTATCGAGTTCTCCGCCGACCTCGCCGCCGCCGGCCGCCCCTCGCCCCAGCCCCTCGCCCTCTACCTCTCCGCCTTGTGTTACCTGCGGTTCGGAGAGTACGACAACGCCCGCCGCGACTTCGCCGCCGCCGCGCGCCTGCGACCCGGTTCCGCGGCCTACGCCCGCGCCGCGGAGGAAGCGGAGAGCCTCGCAGCCGCCGA
Source organism: Planctomycetota bacterium (assembly GCA_003644275.1). GTDB lineage: Bacteria > Planctomycetota > B143-G9 > B143-G9 > B143-G9 > B143-G9. The sequence continues at coordinate 64 of QNBY01000052.1, read as the reverse complement.
GCCCCTCTCTCTTCCCTACGGCTGGGTGCTGGCCTTCGTGGAGACGGGCCTCGCCCCCCACCGC